>NZ_CBABQS010000026.1:0-50623 GCF_964672035.1 Arcicella sp. | reverse complement strand
CGATAAACCGTTCGGAGTTTTTGGGTTCTTTGAAACGTATTTCGATCTATTCAAACAAGACTACGCACCAAATTCGTTTGAAATTAGCGCAAAACGACTTAGTAATCTCGGCTGAAGATTTAGATTATTCAAACGAAGCCAACGAAAGACTAATGTGCGATTATGAAGGAGAAGAAATGGAAATTGGTTTCAACGCAAAATTCATGGTGGAAATGTTAGGAAATATTTCATCTAATATGATTGCTTTGGAAATGTCGCAACCCAACCGTGCGGGCTTAATTATTCCATCGGATAAGAAAGAAAACGAAGATATTTTATTATTGGTAATGCCTGTAATGTTAAATACTTATGCGTAAATTTTGATTTTCGATGTTCGGAATCATAATTATTCATTTTAAAATCATGGAACAGATAACACTTAATATTCCAGATACACAAGTTCAGTTTTTTATCAAATTGATGAAAAAATTAGACTTTGTAAAAATAAAGGAACGTAAGAAAATTTCGTTGGAAGATGAATTAACTCCTGCTCAGAAAAAAACTTGGGCTACAGTAAAAAAAGGATTTGAGGATTTAAAAATGATTGAACAGGGGAAAATGAAAACTACTCCTGCAAGAGATTTTTTACAAGAACTACAAAATGAAGGCTATTTATGAGTTCGTTTAATGTAGTATTAACAGACGATTTCAAAAGAGATGCCAAGAAATTAATTAAGAAGTATCGTTCAATTGCTTCTGAAATTAGCGATTTAGTTGAAAGCCTTGCAATAGACCCCATACAAGGAGAACCACTTGGAAAAGATTGTTATAAAATCAGAATGGCAATTGCTTCTAAAAACAAAGGGAAATCGGGCGGTTCAAGAATAATTACTTGCGTAAAAATTATAGATGAGATGGTTATTTTACTTTCTATTTACGATAAATCTGAGAAAGAAAATATTGAAGATAGTAAACTGAAAAGTCTTTTAGAAATTAATGATTTGATATAAAAAAGGGTTGCAAAATTTTATTTCGCAACCCTTTTTTCTGTGGAATCTTTAAGACGTAAATCTCAACGAATCTTTAATAAATTTCTGAGTTTGAGGTAATCAATCACAAACCTACTTAGGTTGTAGCACTACAACCAGATAGTATGTATTCGTGAGAATAATGTAAAAATTCCATATCTAAAAGAAATAAAATACGACACGGAGCTTTTGAAAATCAAAAGGTATAAAAACAAAAAAACACCTCTTTCAAGGTGCTTTTTTACTATCTTAAAACCAATTATTCCTAATAAAACTTAGCTCTGTTATCAACAACTTTCGCATTTTCTTTGATAGCTTCGTTGATATAGTATGACGTTCTTTGTGCCGCCATCATTTTTGCGGAGTTCTTATACATCGTCAAATCTGCCATGGCTGGGGCTGGTGTTGAAGAAGTTGTTTCCATTACAAAAATACCCGCATCTCCTTTGAATGGCTTAGATTTTTGTCCAACTTTCAAACCAAATGCTTTTCCTAATGCCGTTGGATCAGCGCCTGCGCTTGTCAATACGCCTTGTGCAAGCGTCAAATCATTTACTGTTTCTACCAAAGCACCTGCACCATATTTCTGGGCCATTTGCTCTAAAGTTCCAGACACACCCTCTAATTTCTTAATGATTTGTTCAGCTTTCAACTCGCCTCTTACACGTGCCGTCAACTCGTCACGGAAATCATCAATTTTTACATTATCCTTGCTTGTTGAACCTGTTTCTAAAGCAACGATATACTGATTTTCATTTTGGAAAACCGTTGAAACTGTACCTACTTTTGCATCGTCATTGAATGCCCAACGCACAATATCACGAGCATTTTGCAAGTTATTGAAACCAGCAGCGCCTTCTGGAATTTTATCTCCACGCAACATCAATAAATTTCTGTCTTTTTTCAAAGCCGCTTCAAATTTATCTTTCGTATCGTTAGCCGTTGCAAAAGCATCCGCTTTACGCAAAACCTCATCCATCGTAGCTTGGCTTGGCGCAATTGTTCTGTTGATAGCCGCTAATTTATAACGTGTATTTGTTTTAGCTTCTGTTACTTTCACGATGTGATAACCAAAATCAGTTTCAACAATTCCTGGCAATAAACCCGTACCTGAAAAACCAAAAATTGCGTTTTCAAAAGGTTTTACCATGCCACCATTATTTTTGAAATATCCTAAATCTCCACCTTGTTGAGCCGTTCCGTCGGTTCCGAATTGTTGAGCCATTGCTTCAAAAGATGCACCACCTTTGATTTGTGCCAAGATTCCATTTGCACGAGTACGAGCCGCCGCTTTTACTGAATCTGGGGCAGTTTTAGGAGCATTAATTAAAATATGGCTTGCACGAACTGTAAACAATGAATCTTTCTGAACACCACCATATTTATAGATTGAATAAGACATTCCGTTTTTGAAAGGTCCATAAATTCCACCAGGTGTCATTGAAGATAAAGAACCTTTTACCGCTTCTGGAATTTCAGCTAAAGTTGCGTAATAAGGTGTTTTTACATCCGAATTCATCATGGCAAAAGCTGAATCGTTCTTCGTAATTGCTAATTCTTTTGCCAAACGCTTGATGTCGTTATAAAAAGATGCCGTATCTTGTTTTGACGGAATCACAGGAAAGGTAACATACTGGATTGAACGAGTATTTTGCCCTTTGAAAGTATCCTTGTGTTTGCCTAAATAATCTTCCAACTGTGAATCAGTAACTTTAATTGATGAATCAGCCACAGAATAGAAAGGAACATATAGATAATGAGCGTTCACCTTTGCAGTTTGAGCAACATATTCTTTTTGAGCCTCCGTATTGGTTGTATAAGTGGACATTCTCAACAAGTTTTCGTATTTTCCTCTCAAACGATCTTGTGACAATGATTTTTCAAAACTTGCCCAAGCTTGTTGTTGAGCTGGAGCCATTGTTTTGAAGTTTTTCAAAAACTGAATCACGTAAGTCTTGTCAAATTGACCCGTTTGTGGATTCGTGAATTGCTGACGAACTGATGGATGAATATTATCACCTTGTACCATGTCAACTAATTCTTTTGGAGAAACCGACAAACCCAAAGCCTCATATTCTTTGCCATAAGCCAAATCCATAATGTATTGATTCCAAACTTGATCACGCATTTGGGTTGTTTCTTGGTCTCCAGGGCTTCGTCCAGCCTGTTGAGAATAATTTTGAGTTAATTCATCAACTTTCTTCTGAAAGTCTTGGTATTGAATACTTTCACCACCGATTTCACCAATTACATTTCGTGAACCTCCGAAAAAACGTGAATTACCCGTAAAAAGGTCTCCACCAACCAGGAAGAGAATTAAACTGATAGCAATTGCAGCCGCAGCGACTCCCGACTTCTCTCTAATTTTGGTAATTAATGCCATTTTTTAATTATTATTTATTTGTTATCTGAATGTCTGTCGTGTGGTTTTTTGACAGCGTTGTTTACATAATTATTGAATGAAAAATCTTCTCGAAGCGCTTAATAATAACGCAAAAGAAACGCAAAATAATCACATTTTGAGTTAATATCAAAATAAAGAAACGCTTATGCCAATACCTATTTTACAAAACCCTTGCTAAAAAAATTATTTATCGGATGTTGCGTTGGCTTTTCGATGTAAATTTAACGTGTTATAAAGTTATAAGTATTTGAAAGTCATAGGCTTTGTTAAAAAATAAGCAAAAGTAGGTAATTTTATACTCTATTAACTTGCAAAAATCAGGTTACAGTATTTTTTTAAGAAATTTTATTCCATTTGTGTTACCTATTACTCTTTTTTTAGTCTTTTACAAGGTAAGCATTTTCTCCATGAATTGATAAATTACTCGCTCTGCGGTGAATTTATTTTATTAATAACACCATTAATACTGATGTTAAAAATTGACTACATATTATTAGCAAGACATTTTCGAGAGGAAACTTTGGAAGAAGAAAATTTTACGATTTTAGCTTGGCAGAACAAAAGTATTATCAATAAGCTGACTTATAATAGATTAAAGAAAATCTGTCAATCAGACCGAATACCAGTTGACGAACAAAAAATCACGAAAGAAGAAATGAAAGCTTGGAAAAAAATAATTACTAAAATTTTGGAAGAAGAAGTGGTTAAGTAAAAATAGTTAAAAAGAGTAAAATAACTAACCTATTTTTTGACGACTTTTTCAGTAATTTTAAATTCTACTGAAAAACCCGTACATAGTCCACCTCCATGCGCACAGGGAAAATCCTTTCATCAATGCCCTTAGTACCACCCCAATTTCCACCAACTGCCACATTTAGCAATACATACATCGGATTATTAAATGGCCATTCTTTTTCAGTTTTATGTTCGTTCAGCACGGTTAAATAAGGCATTCCGTCTAAATAAAAAACCATTTTGTTTGTATCCCATTCACAGGCATAAATATGAAATTCGGTGTAGGGATTTTTAATAAAAATTCGTTTGGTTTTTTGCGTACCTTTTGTGTGATTATACGAAGTTGAATGAATACTTCCAACAATCGTATCTGGGTCATAACCTACGTGTTCCAAAATATCAACTTCGCCACATTGAGGCCAACCAACGGTGTTGATATTGCTTCCCAACATCCAACCTGCGGGCCAAGTGCCTCGTCCTTTGGGTAATTTTGCGCTGAATTCTACTCGCCCAAAACTCCAATTTTTTTTGCCTTTTGTCACTATGCGGGCGGAGGTGTATTCTTTGTTTTCATGCTTTTCTTTGCGAGCAATAATGGATAAAAAACCATTTCCAACAACCGCATTATTGGTATCGGCTTTGGTATAAAATTGGGCTTCATTGTTGCCCCAACCATCGCCGCCAACGTCATAAGCCCATTTTGTGCTATCGGGTAGTCCTTTGTAATTAAATTCATCAGCCCAAACCAATTTCAGTTTAGAAGATTTTGCTTTTTTGTCTATCGGATGACCACGATGAGGTATGGCTCTTGACTGTGCTTTTGTCTGGCAAATGCAACAAAATAAGGCTAATAATAAAATAGCGTTTTTTTTCATACTTGGGAGTTGATTAATTTACACAAACGTAATGACAATTTTGTGAACTACATAAAATATTTATTAAATTTTAGATATGATTTTAATTAATCAATATTTTCTAAAAATATTGATTATGTACAAAAAGGGGTAAGTTTTGTACTATTTTGAATAATAATCAATCGTTTTAAAAGCTACTTTTGTGCATCATAAATACTGCTCAATTTGAAACGACTTTTTTGAGTTTCAATACTATATTATTATAATCTTCTTATCAGAGCATTAGAATTATTTTTCACTATTAACCAATAATCTATCGTTGATTTTGAGGGAAGTATTCGCTGAATTCTACTTTCTAATGGCATTTTTATGGTTTTTTTTATTTCTAAACTTTTTAACATACTTTCATTATGGAACGCAAATTTTATTTGTCAAGGTATCTTCTTATACCTCTATTACTCCTTTCCTTCATGACCATCGGTCAGAATAGTACACCCATCTCAGTTTCAGGAATTGTTAAAGATGAAAAGGGCGAATTAATTGTGGGGGCTAATATTTCCATTAAAGGTACGGTAAGAGGTATGGCAACTGATGCCAGTGGGAAGTTTAAGATTGATGTGCCAAATAGCTCATCAGTACTTATATTTTCTTACGTTGGTTTTGCTACGAGAGAAATTACGGTGGGCAATCAAACCAGCTTCAACATGGTCTTATTGTCCAATGAAAGTGTTTTGGATGAAGTTGTTGTAATTGGTTATGGTACGCAGAAAAAATCGGATTTAACGGGTTCCGTAGGTTCCGTCAAACAAGACCAACTCCTCGAACGTCCAGCCGCTTCTCTCAACCAAGCACTTTCTGGAAGAATGGCTGGTGTGCAAGTAAATACCAATTCTGGACGACCTGGGGGTAGAACAACCATCCGTGTCCGAGGTTTTAGCTCAATCAACTCTTCCAATAATCCCCTTTATGTAGTGGATGGCGTGATGCTTCCACAAGGTAATCAATCACAATTTAGTAGTGCCATTGACTATATTAATCCCAACGATATTGTTTCGGTTGAGGTGTTAAAAGATGCTTCTTCAACCGCAATTTATGGAGCAAGAGGTGCAAACGGAGTCGTGTTGATAACGACTAAAAAGGGTAAAGCGGGTGAAGGTCAAATTACCTATAATGCTGATTTTAGTGTGAATACCATCGGACCTAATCGTCCCGAAGTTTTGAATGCAAAACAATACATGGCAGTGGAGGATTTGGCGTGGAAAAATATGGAAAAATATGATCCGACAGGCTGGAATGCGGGTAAATGGGCCTATTTGAACCCGAAATTACGAAGGACCGACCCGAGAGTTTTTGACGCAAATGGTAATCCATTATTTGATACAGATTGGTTTAAAGAATCAACTCAAAATAAACTTTCGCAAAATCATCAATTGGGTTTCAATGGCGGAACTGAAAAAACGCAATACTCATTTTCATTAGGATTCAGAGATGACCAAGGGCTTTTGAAAACTACTTATTTGAAAAGATATTCGGCAAGATTCACGATTGATGACCAAATTAAAAGATGGCTAAAAGTGGGAGGAACGCTTGCGTATAATAGTCAAAGTGAAAATTTATCGGATGTGAATGATGCAGTACCCCGCCAAATTGTGGAAGATTTTCCTTTTCTTCCCGTTCAATACGCTGATGGTACGTATGCCAATAATCGTGATTTCCCTTATGCTGAAGGTTCTTTCAGTTCGGTGCATAGATTGATGGGGCGTCAATTTATTCTAAATACGCAAACAACAACGGGTTCAGTTTACTCAAATATAACCCTTGCCAAAGGTTTAGAAATGAGAACAGTTTTAGGGGCAAATATAATTACCCAAGAAAATAATCAGTCGCAGACCAGAACGCTTGCAATTGGACAGCAAGGAACTGCTTCGGTTTCAAATCAAAGACAGACGTTTTGGTCGTTGGAAAATTTCTTGACTTATACCAAAAATTTTAACGAAAAAAACTCCTTAACTGCTTTATTGGGGCTATCATGGCAACAAACAGATTTCTTTAATATCGGAGCGAGCGTTCAAGGATTTGCCACCGATTATTTTGGTTTTAACAATCTGGGAGCCGGTTCAACGCTTCCTGCTGTTGGTTCGGGAGCATCTAAATTTGCCTTTAACTCGTATTTCGGTAGAATAAATTATAGCCTCAATAATAGATATTTATTCACCGTGACAGGAAGAGCCGATGGTTCATCAAGGTTTGGTGAAAATGATAAATTTGCATTTTTCCCATCAGGCGCTTTTGCTTGGAAAGTTTCTGAAGAGGAATTTTTAAAGAGCAATAATACAATCAGTAATTTGAAATTAAGAACAAGTTTTGGCTTGACAGGTAACTCTGAAATTCCATCTTATTCATCATTATCATTGCTTAGTTCAAATTACGCAACGATTTATAACGATACTCGGGTATCGGGTACGGGTATTTCAAGGCTGGCAAATCCAGATTTGAAATGGGAAAAAACGGCTCAAACGGATATCGGTTTAGAAGTTGGGTTGTTCAATGGCAGGGTCAATATCGAAGCGGATTATTATTATCGTCTTACCTCTGATATGTTGCTTGATGCCCCAGTGCCACAAACAAGTGGATACGGAACAATAAGAAAAAATGTGGGGTCAATGGAAAATAAAGGATTTGAATTTGCTGTAAATTCAGTAAATATCAATACGTCAAAAGTTCGCTGGAACACTAATTTCAATATTTCATTTAACCGAAATAAAGTACTTTCTTTGGCAACACCTTCTGATATATTCAATGTAGGAGGTCCTAATTTTACGAATCCAACCAATATTATTCGTATTGGTGAACCCGTTGGTGCATTCTGGGGGCTTACCCGTTTGGGTGTGTGGAGTGAAGCTGAAAGAGAAACTGCGGCTAAATTTACCAGTTATAGAAATGGTTTGACTGTACTTCCAGGGGATATTAAATATCTGGATGTAAACGGTGATAATGCCATCACCGATGCCGACCGTTCAATCATTGGGAATGGTAGCCCAAAGTTTTGGGGAGCCTTAACCAATACGTTTAAATACGGCAATTTTGATTTTACGCTCGAATTACAATATTCTTACGGAAACGATGTAATGATGATGAATCTCCACGCAAGCGAAGACCGTCAGGCTTTAGCTAACAGTTATACTTCGGTCTTGAACGCTTGGACACCGCAAAATCAGAACAGCATGATTGCCGAAATTAGAGACACAAGAGCGGGATATGTAACAAATGTAGATTCTTGGTGGATTAAGGATGGTTCGTTCATCCGTGGAAAGAATATTTTATTGGGATATACCTTACCAACACTTTTAACGAATAAACTAAAAATGAACCGTGTGAGGGTTTATGCAACGGCTCAAAATACTTTTTTAATCGTTAAAGATAAAATAATTGGTGACCCAGAAGTGACTCCCACCAATCAAGGCGATGGAAATAGTGCTTTCTCGCAAGGGATGATTTGGCATAATTATCCAAAACCATCAACGTTTATGTTGGGTTTTCAGCTGACGCTTTGATTTCATAATGTCTTTGAACAAATCAATAAAATATTACAACAAATAATTATGAACATGAAAGCTAAAAATAGAATAATAAATATATCAAAATCCATCAAAATTGCTGCATTAAGCGCATTTTTAATTGGACAAACGGGTTGCTCAGATTTCTTAAAAGAAAAAGCTCCGTCAAACTTAACCCCCGAAAGTTTTTATACCATTCCTGACCATGCTGAGGCAGCGATTGCTTCAGTCTACGCCGATATAAGATTTATGGGTGGAGGGGCAGGAATTTTCTCTTCCAACTGGCAACTTTTAGAAGCTTTGACGGGAACTTCAACGACTGAAACTGCCCAAAATTCTGATTTGAATAATATTTATGGGTTGGTTCACGATGGCAATACGGCCCATGTAGTGAATTATTGGAATGGGCTTTATAAAGTGATTGCACAAGCAAATCAAGTAATTTTGAAAGTGCCACCAATCACACCAATGCCAGATGCTCAGAAGAAAAAAATTCTTGGAGAAGCTAAATTTTTACGTGCTTCTGCCTATTTTACTGCGGTCAGACTTTGGGGAGATATTCCATTAATTATCAATCCTCAAACGGCAAGTTCAGCCGATTTTTTACCTAAAAGAAGTCCTAAAGAAGATATTTATAAATTAATTATTGAAGATTTAACGGAGGCAGAAAATGCTGGTTTAGTTTGGATGGATGCCAGTGGAAGAGTTGGTTTAGCGGCAGTGAAGGCACAATTAGCAGCGGTTTATTTAACGATGGCAGGTTTTCCATTAAGTAAAGGAGCATCGCACTATAAATTAGCTGCCGATAAAGCCTTTGAAATCATTACTTATGCAAATGCTAATCCAGCTACTATCAACCTTTTTTCCACTTATTCAGATGTGCATAAAGAAAACCAAAAAAATAAATTGGAACACCTCTTTATGATTCAATATAATACGTTAGTAGCAGGAAATCCAATGGGTAATATGTATCCCAATTTCAAACCTGTTACCTACAACGGCCCAGGCGGAACGGGTAGCACGGTGCCAACGCCAAGTTTTTATAAGTCCTATGAAACGGGAGATCTTCGGACAAAAGACCAAGAGGGCTATTTTTATAGTACTTATTTTACGAATGGAAACGGAGCAAAGTTTGATTTGGGAGCGCCTTATATTTTCAAGCATTTCAACCAAACTGCCAACGGAACCTTTGGCGTAGCAGGAACTCGAAATGATAACTTAAATGTGCCTCAGATTCGATACGCCGAAGTTTTATTGACGTATGCCGAAGCCCAAAATGAAGTCGGAAGTCCCACTCAACAGGCTTACGACGCCTTCAAACGCATCCGAGATAGAGCAAAACTGGTCACGCCCGACTTGGGAACATACAGTCAGGCTTCGTTCAGAGAAGCAGTTTTGAAGGAAAGATGGCATGAACTGTGTTTCGAGCAAATTACTTGGTTTGATATGATTCGCCTCCGTAAAGCATTCAATGAAAACACCAAAAAGTTTGAAAACTTTATCGGTCACGTGAATGAAAGCTCAAAGCAATCTTTGTTAGAAAAACATCTGTTGTTGCCTTTGGGAAAACAAGAGATGTTAAATAACCCAAATTTAACACCTCAAAATCCAGGGTATGTGAACTGATAAACACCATTAATTTAAAGCAAAAACCTCTCTGAGTAAGGGAGGTTTTTTGCTTTCTACTGATTTGGAGATTGAGACTTCAAAGTTTAGAAAAGAACCTAAGATTTGGAATTTTCATCATGTTATTTAACTTCAATAAATATTCAAAAACTGCGAAGTTATCGTGTAAATAAAGATTTTACCACAATTATAAACAAAGTGAAAATCATCTTAGTATTTTCAATTTTATCGCTCACAATTCCTTCAAAGAAAGGTTTTGTCAGACAATTTCCGAAAAAAAGGGAAAAGAAACCATCGTTTATCAACTATTATTAAATTTTTCGGATAAAAATTCGGTAGTAAATATGGGAATAAATACCTCAAAGGCTACTATTGTCATTGACAATTATTCAACAAATTATTTGAAAAATAAAGTAAAAAGTCGATTCATTTTACCTCCTTGCGAAGCAGTGACTTATAAATTGTAAAAGAAACAGAAAAGTGTAACGGTCTTTCGTATTAATTTTTTTATTACATGATATATTTTGGTTTTTTGAAAATTGTAAATATATTTTTGTGTAGGATTTATAAGATGGTATCTATTAATGTTAACGAAACTTATTATATTTACGTAAATCATCAATGAACTCTATCAAATCTATCTATGGCAAAATTTTTACCCCTTAGTACATTTGAGTCAGATGCTGGTGACCTTACCGTTTTTGAAAAAATATTACCGGGGGAAATCAAACGAGTATTTTATATTCGAGGAAAAGAAGGACAAGAACGAGGCGGACATCGACATTTGAAAACTTGGCAAGCATTGGTTTGTATATCTGGAAGTTGCCGAGTTTTTGTTGATAATAATCTAAAGCAAGAATCTTTTTATTTAGACTCTCCCGAAAAATGTGTATTATTGGCGCCCGAAGATTGGCACGTCATGGATGAATTTACAGAATCTTCAATTCTTTTGGTGATGGCAAATACGGAGTATGAAAAAGAGGATTATATTTTCGAACCATACAGTCAAGCAGTGAACATAGAAATTTGAAAAATGCAAATACCCTTTTTAAGTCTCAAAGCAACGAATCAAATTTATGAAACTCAAATTGCAGAAATAGTTACTAAAATTTTGTCCTCTGGGTGGTATATTTTAGGAGAAAAGTTAAAACAATTTGAAACTGAATTTGCTCAATATTGTGGCGTAAAACATTGCATTGGCGTTGCCAACGGTTTAGATGCGCTCACAATTCTTTTAAAAGCCGCTGAATTCCCTCCAAATTCAGAAATTATAGTACCCGCTAATTCCTACATCGCAACCATTCTATCCGTTTCAAACGCCAATTTTGTTCCCGTTCTTATTGAACCCGATTTTCATGATTATCTAATTGATTGTCAGGCAATTGAAGAAGCTATTACACCCAAAACAAAAGCTATTTTAGTGACTCATCTCTACGGAAAATGCTGTGAGATGGATAAGATTAATGCCTTGGCTCAAAAGTATCATCTGAAAGTTTTTGAAGATGCCGCCCAAGCCCACGGAGCTACGTATCAAGGCGTAAAAGCGGGTAATTTATCAGACGGAGCAGGCTTTAGCTTCTATCCATCCAAAAACTTAGGTGCTATGGGTGATGGTGGAGCAATTACGACCAACGATGATGCATTGGCAGCAAGAATAAGAGCATTACGAAATTATGGGTCGAATGAAAAGTATATATTTGATTATCAAGGATATAATTCTCGTTTAGATGAGATACAAGCGGCAATTTTGAGTTTGAAATTATCCAATCTTGATGCTGAAAATGCGTATCGTAGAAAGATTGCGAAACGGTATTTGACGGAAATACATAACCCGAAAATTATCCTTCCAAGCCACATTTCAGTAGATTCCGATGTTTGGCATCTTTTTGTTGTTCGGGTATTAGAAAGAGAAAAGTTTAGAACTTTTTTGTCCGAAAAAGGCATTGGAACTGATATTCATTATCCCATTGCACCTCACAAACAATTGGCCTATAAGTGCTGGGAAGATAGGTCTTTGCCAATTACCGAAAAAATCCATGAACAAGTGGTTAGTTTACCCTTAAATACAGCTTTAACCGACCCAGAAATATCTTATATTATTCATTTTTTAAATCAATTCTAAATATCACACCAAACTGATAAAATGCTTCTTTCCGTAATCATACCAGTTTATCATGGGGCCGTTACCATTCAAAAACTTGTCGAAAATGTACAAGAACAATTATGGATATATTCCTTTGAAATCATCCTAATAAACGATGGAAGTAAGGATAATTCGGAGAAAGTTTGCCTCGAACTTACTGAAAAATTTAATAATATTTCATTTCTCTAGCTTCGCAAAAATTTTGGTGAATTTCAAGCCGTTATATGTGGTTTAAATTATGCAAAAGGGCAATATGCTGTTATTATTGACGATGATTTTCAAAACCCGCCTTCCGAAATTGTTAAATTATTAGAAACAGCGGAGAAAGGCAATTTTGACGTAGTTTATGGACAATATGATGAGAAAAAACATCATCAATTTCGGAATTTTGGGAGTTGGTTTGTCAATCAAATTACAACCTCTTTATTTCAAAAGCCCCAAGATTTATATTTATCAAGTTTTAAAATTATCAAGAAAGAAATTGTTGAAGAGATTTGTAAATATAAAGGACCGTATCCGTACATTGACGGTTTGATTTTTAATGTAACGGATAATGTTGGCAAAGTGACGGTTCAACATAATGACCGTCATCACGGAGAATCAAACTATACCGCCAAAAAATTGACAAGTCTTTTCTTGAATATAATTTTCGGTTACTCGCTTTTACCAGTTCGATTAGCGATGTTTTTGGGTTTTCTATCCACATTTATTGCTTTAATTTTATCAATTTTACAGTTTATAAATATCGTGGATTATCCAATCAGATTATTGGTACTATTTATTGGGGGAATTCAGCTCATTTCTATCGGAATTGTGGGCGAATACATCGGAAAGACCTTTTTAACCCAAAGCAATACGCCTCAATATACCCTCAAAATTACTAAACTCAACGATGCTCGATAGTAGTAAAGAAGAATTCAGAATGATGTATGAAGCCGAAGGAAAACTTTGGTGGTACAGAATTCTTTACGAAAAAATATTGGCAGAAATTGGAATAAAATTCCCTTCAAACAAAGAGGTTTCTATCTTGGATATTGGCTGTGGAACGGGCGGATTGTTGAGTTTTTTACGACAACATGGCTATCAAAACCTGCAAGGAATTGACTATTCTGATGCCTCAATTTATTTCTCTATATTGCGAAATTTAAACGTCCAAAAATGCTCCATTGATGATGTTCCAGTGGTTTTTAAAAACCAACAATTTGATGTAATTATTTGCAATGATGTTTTTTATTGTTTAGATAAATTGCAAATTATCAATGGTTTACAAAATATTGAAGTCCTTTTGGAACCCAACGGAATTTTCCTTTCCAATAATAATTCATTTGATATTTTCTACGGTACGCACGACATTGCCGTAGGGGGAAAATGGCGGTTTACGCTCAAAGATTTTCAAGAATTTACGTCAAATACTTCGCTCAAAATTCAATATCATTCTTATTGGACTTGGGTACTTTCGCCTTTGGTTTTAGTTGTTAGAATTTCTCAACAAATTCAATTGAAATTGGGTTTGATTGATACTTCAAAATTGGTTTCCGATGTGAGTGTCCCCCCTTATTGGTTGAATGATTTTTTTTATAAAATGGTAAAAATGGAGGAGAAAATCTTGAAGAAAGGATTTTTTGGAAGTTCTTCATTTTTGATTATTAAAAAGTAGCGTAGTCTTTAGCCTATTTGGGCGATTGCAGGCTAAAGCCTATGTTACTTTTTTAAAAAATACTTCTCAAAAACCGAATCTTTCTTTAAACAATACTCCAAAACCGCCGATTCATCTCCGTAGGCAACTCGCTGAAATTCAAGCATATTTTTTGCCTTGAAAATAAACGGTTTTTCAATCGTAGTGAGTAGTTTTTTGAAGGAAATACTTTTGGAAATATGACTAAAATTGGAGAGAGAATTTATGAATATCAAAATCAAAATTCCAATGCCAATTATAGACTTCAGTTTCAGCTTTTCTACCACCGAAATTCCTACCAAAATAGATAGCATAAAAAATGAAGGAAAAGAAACTCGAATATTAAAATCGTTATATATGCCAATTCTATAAATGGCAATTAAACACGGAAATATTACGGCAATTTTCCACAAAAAAATGTATTGATTTTGCTTATAATTCAGGAATAATCCCCAGATAAAGAAGTTAGAAATTGTATAAATTAAATAGAAAATCCACCAAGAAGATATACCCGTTTGCCAAATAAATTCTGTGTTATTTTCATGAATCCCTTCGGTGCTAACGAAGTAGAGTAGGAGAGGAGAGAAGGATAATATTAATAGTATCATTAGACCCAAATCCTTTGTTGAATTTCTTGAAAATAAGGTTTTTATTTTTTTTACGAAATAAAAAGCCACAAAAGGAACCAAGCCAACTGCCGTTAGCGGACTCCAAAACATAGTAGAAAGTAACATTAAAAGTAGATATTTTAAATCTGTTTTATGCTTAAAATTTTCAATCAGCACGCACACACCCAAGCAAGCAGGAATGGTATGTTGCGTTGCCCAAGCATAATTTTTAATGAGCGACGAAGTAATCAATTTAAAGTGGTTTAACTGAATATAATAAGGTTGCAGATATTCTTGGAAATATTCAAAATACATCAACAGTTTTATGACAAACCAAGCATGGGCAAAAAAGAGAATAATTGTCAATAATCCAACGATATTTTTACGGGTAAAAGTCGAAATCCAACAAAAAACTAAAGTCATTCCGAAGACACTCCAAACGAAAGAAAAATAACGACAAGTCTCGATTCCAAAAACTTTTGCTAATAAGGCTGAGGGTAAATAATAGCCCGTATAATAACACAGATATGTCTTTTGTTCAGGATAATAAACGGGCAATTGATGCGTAATTAAATCGTAATATTTATAGTTATTGGCTTGAAAATCATAGGTTTGAGGGAGAAATTCACCAATTCCTAAAAGATAATTTAAACCTACAGAAATGCCCAGACATCGCAAAATGTTTTGGGAAGAAATAAAGATTTTATCGGTTGAAACTTTACTTTCTTGCCATGTTTTCCAAGTATAAAAAGCAATAAAAAGTACACAAGGAATGCCAATCCAAAGGTGAATCCATGTGAGCAAAAACAAAACGGAAGGAATCAGGAGGTATAAGGTAGTAGATATTTTGAGCGTTTGGATTGATTTCATGCTTGAAATTTAGCTAAATTTGAATCTATTAGCAAAAAGAGGTTTAGACTTTATTTTGTACCTTTGTTGAGAACTCAAATTTGAATTAAGTAATGTTTGAAAATTTAAGCAGTAAAATCACCACCGCAATGCGTACCCTCAAAGGAAAGGGACGCATCACCGATGTAAATGTAGCCAGCACAATCAAAGAAATCCGTAAGGCTTTGATGGATGCCGATGTTAACTATAAAGTTGCCAAAGAAATCACCGACAATATTAAGGATGAGGCGATGGGACAAAAAATCCTAATTGCCGTTGACCCTGGCCAGATGTTGGTGAAAATTGTTCACGAAGAACTCGTTAAATTGATGGGTTCGTCGGTTCAAGCGATTAATTTGAAGCCCGACCCGGCCATTATTTTGATTGCGGGTTTGCAAGGTTCTGGAAAGACAACTTTTTCAGGAAAATTAGCCCAATACCTCAAGAAAGGTGGTCGTAATGTGCTTTTGGTAGCTTGTGATATTTACCGCCCAGCGGCAATTGACCAGCTAAAAGTCCTTGGGGAACAAGTGGGTGTGGATGTTTACGCTGAACCAGAAAATAAAAATGCCGTTGAAATTGCTCAAAATGCTTTAGCTTATGGGCGTAAAATGGGTAAGCGTGTCATCATCGTGGATACTGCGGGACGTTTGGCAGTTGATGAGATGATGATGAATGAAATTGCGGCCGTAAAAGACGCAATCAAGCCATCTGAAATACTTTTTGTGGTGGATTCGATGACAGGGCAAGATGCAGTGAATACCGCAAAAACCTTTAACGAACGCCTGAATTTTGATGGGGTTGTCCTTACCAAATTAGATGGTGATGCTCGTGGTGGTGCCGCTTTATCAATTCGTCATATTGTTGATAAACCGATTAAGTTTATCTCGACGGGTGAAAAAATGGATGCCCTCGACCAATTCTATCCCGACCGTATGGCCAGCCGTATTTTGGGCATGGGCGACGTATTAAGTCTGGTAGAAAGAGCTCAAATGGCGTTTGACGATGAAGAATCGGAACGTATTAATAAGAAAATTCGTCAAAATCAATTTACGTTTGAAGAGTTCTATTCGCAGTTGCAACAAATCAAGAAAATGGGACCCTTGAAAGATTTGATGGGCATGGTGCCGGGAATGTCGCAGGCGGTGAAAGATGTGGATGTGCCAGATGATGCTTTTAAAAACATCGAAGCCATTATTCAATCAATGACCGTTAAGGAACGCCAAAAACCAGAAATTTTGGATATGTCTCGCAAGAAACGTATTGCCGATGGTTCAGGCACAACGGTTACGGAATTAAACAATCTGTTGAAACAGTTTGAAGGTATGAAAAAAATGATGAAGATGATGAATAATGTGCAAGATGGCAAAATGAAAATGCCGAATATGAAGAATATGATGAAGCGGTAGGAATAGATTTTGACATTATAAAAAAAGCGTTCGTTCTGATTTTCAGCACGAACGCTTTTTTTATGAACTACTGCTTTTCTAAACCCTCCGCATATTCTAAGACCTTCACAGCATCATCCCAAGACCTTAATTTGATATTTTCTTTCTTGCAATATTCCTCTAATTGGTTTGATTTGTCGCCTAAAACAATCAAAAAATATTTAAGATTCTTTTTTACTTCATAGAGTTTTCCATCCACCTTTTGCAAATAATACGATTCATCCAATTGAAATTTCTTGGTTTTTGTGGCAGAATTATAGGGCGAATCAATGTATATACTTCCCAATTTGTGACAAAGTAACTTCTGTTTCCCATCGTACAAAACTTGGTAGAAAGTCTCGGTAGTTTGTTTCTCTGTGGGTTCAAAACCATTACGAAATTGCATCGTTCCCAGTGCAAATCCATTGATTGAATTCGTTACGTTGTAAGGTTTATCGGTGTATTTGAATTCCAAATTTCCCGAAATAGTATTAAATCTGAGGGCATTATAAGCGATATTTTTGCCCGTTTTTAAGGTTATTGACCCTTCAATCCAATCTTTTGGAAAATATGGATTTCCAGCTACATCCGTATAATTATTGGAAGTGATGTATCTGCCACTGGCGTCTTGCAGAAATACTTGTCCTGATGGACCTGCAAGTTGGCTTTGCGAGTATCCAAAAAATGAGGCGAATAGAAATGATAAAAGAAGTATTGTTTTTTTCATGTAAGTGATTGTTTTATAATTTATGTATAGATTTTTAGACCGCTTACTAAATCAGGCACATTTTTGGAAAATGTAAATAATATATCGGTTATTTTACAAGATAGAATGATAAATTACTACTGTTTTGAGTTAGCACCAACGAGTTTTTATCGACTCACTAAACAGCAATAAAATGAACAAGTTTTCGATTATTTCCTTCCTTATTTTTGCTTACGCTTCCTCTTTCTACAAATTCAAAACCCAATCTTCTCCCGTTGATATTGATTCTGAACCATACGGTAGGCTTCTACCATTACTTGTTGTTCAAATTTTTCTCGCCAATAATTAACTTCTGAACGCAGTTTATCCACATCACTTACAGCGGTATTTTCTAAAACTTCGGGCGTTTGGATTTCTTCGCCCAATAATTCCAAAATACTGATTTTGAGAATACTGGCTAATTTTTTGGTTCTGCTGATGGTTAATTCAGTTTTATTCCGTTCAATATCACCGTAAGCAGAAGTTGAAATCCCTAAGAAATCAGCCATGTTTTCTTGGGAATAGCCTTTTTGTAGGCGTGCATATCGTATTTTTTCTCCAATTTCCATATTATTCTAATTATTGAAGTTTGAATTTTGAGAATGATTTATTTTGATGTAATATTTTGATTATCAGTGGATTGAGTTTTTTTGCTCATTACTCATAATTCATAACTCATAACTATCTATTGCTTTTTCTGATAAATTCTTGGTTAAACTGACAAGATATATTTGAGAGTTTTTGCATCTTTGTTGTCAGAGTTTCAAAGATAACAAAAATGAAGTTTAGATAAGTTTCAGAATCGCATTCAAGAACTATTTATATATTCAATAAGTTATTAGAAAAAGCTATGAGTGATAATGGATGAGATAAGCTTTATTTTTGATAAAATTTATTAAGTCCTACAGCTCATCATTTATGGCTCATCGCTATTGTAATCACGTAAAATAAATCTAAAATTAAATATGTTTCCAAAAGAATTAAGTTCGGAAGAATTCAGAAAATACGCCGTTCACGATAGAGGTTTGAACGGTTTGACAGTTGATCAATACATGAACCAAATGGGTGGTACAAGCCGTCCATTTATTGAGGACATGACTCAATATATCATCGAAGAGCGTCCAATGCGTTTTGCCCAGATTGATGTATTTTCACGTTTGATTATGGATAGAATTATCTTCATGGGTGTTCCTGTGGATGATTATATGGCAAATATTATCGTGGCTCAATTGCTATTCATGGAATCAACGGATGCGAAAAAAGACATTATGATGTACATTAATTCACCAGGAGGTTCTGTTTATGCAGGTCTTGGAATTTATGATACGATGCACTTTATCCGTCCAGATGTTTGTACGATTTGTACGTCTTTGGCAGCCTCAATGGGTGCAGTTTTGTTGGCTGGTGGTGCGGCAGGTAAGCGTTCAGCTTTAGAACACGCCCGTATTATGATTCACCAACCATCGGGTGGCGCTCAGGGACAATCTCGTGATATTGAGATTACAGCCCGTGAAATCGTTAAAATTCGTCAAGAATTATACGAAATCTTGGCAAAACATTCTGGAAAATCTTTCGAGGAAATCGAAGCTAATTCAGACCGTGACTATTGGATGCGTGCCGCAGAAGCCAAAGAATATGGTTTAATTGATGAGGTTTTGAAGAGAGGGTAATTTTCAATGATATAATGAGTGAAAGATACAGTATTATTCGAGATACTTCAGTTCTTCTTAATTTTCTAAATGGCGAATAAAATTTTGACTTGCCATTATTGACTCATTCTATCACTCACTCATTGATTTTAAAAAATGCTTACTTCTTTACACAAAGAGGTAAGCATTCTTCGTTAAGAATTAACTAATTTTACATTCTTAAAAAGAAAAACTCATAGCTCAAAGCTCATGGCTCATGGCTAAACGATATGAAACAACAGCAACCTTATTGCGTCCTTTGTGGGCGTTCTCAAAAAGAAGTTCCCATGCTCATGGAAGGCATGGATGGACATATTTGTAGCGATTGCGTGTCGCAAGCCTACCAAGTTGTCCAAACGGAGCTTAACTCTGAGAAACATAAAAATAAAAAAGCCCTTAAATTTCAGGTAATTAAACCAATTGAAATGAAGGCCTACATCGATCAATACGTTATTGGGCAAGACGAAGCCAAGCGTCATTTGTGCGTAGCAGTTTATAATCACTACAAAAGATTGATGCAACCCAAATCAAAAGACGATGACATTCAGATTGAAAAATCGAATATTATTATGGTTGGCGAAACGGGAACTGGCAAAACGTATATGGCAAGAACCATCGCAAAGATGTTGCAAGTGCCATTTTGTATTGCCGATGCAACGGTGGTAACGGAAGCAGGTTATGTGGGTGAAGATGTAGAAAGTATTCTAACTCGTTTGCTTCAAGCGGCTGATTATGACGTGGCGAAAGCGGAAATGGGAATTGTTTTTATTGATGAAATTGATAAAATTGCTCGTAAATCCGATAATCCATCTATCACCCGTGACGTATCGGGCGAAGGAGTTCAACAAGCGCTTCTGAAGTTGTTGGAAGGTTCAGTCGTGAATTGTCCACCACAAGGCGGTCGTAAGCATCCAGACCAAAAAATGATTCCGATAAACACCGAAAATATCCTTTTTATTTGCGGAGGAGCATTCAACGGAATTCAGCGCCATATCTCAAAACGCCTTAATACTCAACCCATTGGATTTAGTTCGGATGATAATTTCTTCGAAGAATTTGATGATAATCATTTGATGCGTTACGTTACTTCACAAGATTTAAAATCGTTTGGTTTAATCCCAGAATTGTTGGGGCGTTTGCCAGTAGTAACATATTTGAATCCATTGACAAAAGATACGCTTTTAACGATTTTGACTGACCCTAAAAATGCCCTTACCAAGCAATATCACAAACTTTTCAAGATGGAAGGGATTGATTTAGCTTTCGAGAAAGCGGCTTTGGAATACATCGTTGATCAAGCAATGGAATATAAATTGGGTGCCAGAGGTTTGCGTTCAATTTGTGAATCAATCATTACGGATGCCATGTTTGAGTTGCCGTCACAAACGGAAATTAAACATCTCAATATTACGCTTCCTTATGCTCGTGAGAAGTTCGAGCGAACTGTTTTTCATAAAATGAAAAAAGCAGCATAGTTTAGTTGATAGATTGTAGAGAATAGAGCAAATGCCTACAAATTTGATTTGTGGGCATTTTTTATGGTTTAAAAATAATTTCCATTAAATTTTATCGTTACAAAAACAAACATAAACTGTCTAAATCCATGCAAAAATCAGCACGCTTTTTATCCATCATTTCATTGATAATCCTTTCTCAATCTTGCTCAAGACAAAAAGGATATTTTCAACAAAATGTAGCTCAGAATTACCATAAGGTAGAAACTAAAAAAGTAATTGAGCCAATTGAAATTTCAGAAGAACCAATAATCATTGAGTCAGAACCGATTTTAACAACTTCAACGATTGAAGATTTTTCGGCTACTAATAAAGTTGCTGAGGAGGTAAAATACAAGGCGAAAATTGTCAAATTAGAGCAGGTTTTGGCAGAAAATAAAGCCGTTTCAAAACCGCAGAAACTCAATTTTGTACAAAAAATTATCCTTAAAAAAATGCAGAAAAAAGTAGCCAGTGCCTCAAAACCAGTTGACTTCCACGATTGGCATCCATTTTTGAAAATCGGGGCAATTTTATTGGGTATTGGTATTGTTTTGGCAATATTTGGCTTGGGAGTAATTGGGGGAATTGCTGCCTTTATTGGTTTACTTTTCACGATTTTAGGGCTTTTGAGTTCGGTTTAGGAATAAACTTAAATTATGAGATTTGAGAAAAAACTCATCGCTATTTAAGACCTTTCTTCATATTTCGATTGTTCATTACGATAATATTATGCAATTTCGCAATGACAACGTAATAAGGACAGCCTTGTCCGTAGTTGAATAAATTAACACCCTACGGACAAGGCTGTCCGTACTATAACAACCCAATCATACTCCGAAATGTCCGTCTTCGATAAAATAAAATCCATATTCAAAAAATCACCAATAACGGCAGAAATAGTGCCAGCAGTGGAAGTTATTAGTGATGATAATGCAGTTGAATTCGTCAATATTCCAAAAGAAAATATATACGTACGCAACAACGAACCCGATTGGCTCATTAACGAAGATATTCTACGAGATGAAGGTGTAATTTTTGGATTATCAGGCTCAAATCCTGATGAAAAAGTATCGATTATTCGGCATTATTTTGCGCAACAAACGGCTGAGACCGACCGTGTTATTGAGCAAAAAGAAGAGAAAATCGGAGAACTAAATTATTGGGTAAACGAGAAAGAAAGTTTTGTTAAAGAATTAGAAATAAAAATACAAGACCTTAAAAATCAAGAGTTTACCGAACAACATCACTTGCCCAGAACCGTAGTTGGCTTGCTGTTAGCTTGTGGAATTGCCGTTGGAAATTACTTTCTGATTGAAGAATCTCTGCGTGGACAATTTCAACAAAGTAGTTTGATTGCAATGGGTGTATTTTGGGCAGGAATGTTTAATTTATTTGGTAGAATTTCTTTCCTGCACGATGATGACAAAACCAGCTCTTGGCGAAGAATTTTGGAAGAAATCGGAATGCCTTTGGCTTCGGCATTCTTTGTTTTTGCTCAGATTTATGCTACTCAACCCGCTTTGAAATCATGGGCATTGTTTGCCTTTATTTTCTTTTTATTCATGTTTTCGGGGAAATTATTATTAGGAAATCTAACCGTTTTGAAAGACGACTTAAGTATTTTTCTGAAAAGAAATCAATTACAAAATGATAAAATTAAGAAGGTGGCAGACTGGGAAAATGAGATTTCAACATACAAAACCGAAATCGAAAAACATCGACAAGATAAGCAAAATGTGTTACCCGAATTAACCAAACTTAGTACCCAAAACTCAAAAATAAAAGCCCAAAGAGATATGCTCATCAAGGTTTTTGAAAGTGAATATCATTTGGCAAGCCAATATCGTAATCGCTTGAGTAGAAGTCAGATGAAAGGGATTTTGGGTGGGGAGGATTTGTAGAAACCTTAAAATATTTAACCATGAACAACGAAAACACAGACCCAACCCATACCGAAAACTACGATTTTCAACACGGTTATCATAGCGGTTTAGAGTCCGTAGAGAAACATACTTACGAAGGATATTTGTCTTCGCAGGTTAATTTTGAATACCTTTCAAGGCAATTAGTCGAAAAGAAACAAGAGTTTTATGATTTAGAAAAAGTCATCGATCACGTAAAAACTCGATTCAAAGAGGCTTATGATGGACTGCAAGACCGACTTTTAAAAGTCAATTTGGCGAGTAAAAATAAAGACAGAATTGAAACTCAAGTGGCTGAAAATGATAGCTTTATCCAGCAATTTACCAATAAAAGAATTTCAGTTGGGCATAAATATTCACTTTTTGCAGGCTTTATTTATTTCTTGGCAGGTGTTTCTTTTGTGGCAGGGGATTTAATTATTTCTCACGAAATTGTTGCCTACGCCCTCAATATCCGTAATAATTTTGAAGCATGGGCTTTTGCGGGTGGTTTGGCGATGGTTTCTGTTTTGTTAAAACCAGCTTATGAACGATTGATTGAAAATCCTTATTCCGAAAACTCTTCTCCTCGTTCCAAGCATGTATATGCGTGGTTCAAGGGTGTAACGGTGGTGTTTGCGGTGGCAACTTTGTTCATTTTGGGATGGTTTAGATACGAAGCGTACAAAACTGACAAAATGAAAGAATCGGTGAATAAATCCATCAAACAGCTTCAAAATCAGATTGTTGACCCACTTAATCCATCGGCAGCACTACCGCCCGAAGTTACCGCACAAATTGAATCAAAGATGAAAGTTTTTGATGCTTTGAATGAGAAATTAGTCAATAGTTCGTGGGCATTGGCCTCGTTCGTTTTGTCGGGAATTTTGTTTGCTTTGGCGGGGGCTATTTGTTTGGGAATTGCCTTTCCAGTCTTGCAATGTTACTGGCAAAGGTGGTTGCAAATCGACCCTAAACTCAAGCGTTTGCGCAAGGAACAAAAGCGTTTAACGGGTGATTTACAGTCAGTTGAAATAGAAATGGCAGGGCAAATTGTTCAGAAAAATATTTTAGAAAATGACCTAAAATTGTTGCCAACGTTAGAGTCCTTACAAACGCAAAAACAGCATCTTCAAGAAGAAATAAAAGCCATTGAAAATGAAACTCGCTTGGCAGAAACAGATGCAAGAATTGGGGCGTATAGCGACGGCTTCGGGAAAGGTTCGATGGTTAGGGATGTCATTAACGATGACGAAGTAAATCAATTTGTAAGAGATAGTTATTTCGATACCAGTACGTTAGCGCACAAAGCCAAAAGTTCTGGGGGCGGCGATAAAACCATATTTTCAAAACGCCCAACGCTACGTCCGCATCAGCAACTAAGAAAGTTGATTTCCGACGATTTTTCGGAGGAGTAATTTAGTAAATTTTAAAACGTAATCATGAAGATACAATTTGCCAAGACAGCCTCAGAAATACAAAAATGTTGGCACGTTTTTAGTCTTTTACGCCCTCATTTACAGGAAGGTACCTTTGTAGAAAAAGTGACAGAAATGTTTTCGGAAGGCTATCAAATTGCCTATATTGAAGAAGATGAAGAGGTTGTTTCGGCAATTGGTTTTAGGTATTTGCAAATGCTTTTCAATGGTAAGCAAATTTATATTGACGACCTTACAACTTCCAATAAAGTCAGAGGAAAAGGACACGCAAGTGCTTTGTTGGACTTTGTGGTAAATTTAGCCATATCAAAAGGTTGTGATTGTATTTCGCTTGATTCTGGACCTTCGAGACACACGGCACATCGGTTATATTTGAATAAAGGATTTCAGATTAGTAGTTTGCATTTTGTCAAGGATTTGTAGAGAGAATCTACGTACGAAGAGTTATTTTAACAACTCAGCTAATTCTTTTTATAGAAAATAATTATTTATGCCATGACTCAAGGTCATGGCATAAATATTACTATCAATAAGCCTTCGCAAAAATCACCCGTTTGCCAGAAGGCTTACCCGTCAAAATACAAGTTCCTTCTTCTTCCACCGAATCCAACGGAATGCAACGAATGGTTGCTTTGGTCAGTTCCTTGATTTTTTCTTCGGTTTCGGGCGAACCGTCCCAATGGGCTGAGATAAATCCTAATTTTTCGCTTTCAATTATTTTCAAAAATTCATTCCAAGTGTCCACTTTGAAAGTATGCGTTGCTCTAAAATCTAAGGCTCTTTGGTAAATATTCGTTTGAATGTCTTCCAATAAATTTGTTACCGTATCTATCACCGAATCAATCGGATAAGTAGCTTTTTCTTTGGTATCACGTCTCGCAATTTCAACCGTTCCATTGCCTAAATCTCTGGCTCCAATGGCCAAACGCACCGGTACCCCCTTCAATTCGTATTGAGCAAATTTAAAACCTGGTGACTGTTTATCCGAAGCATCGAATTTTACCGAAATACCTCTCTTTTTCAATTCCTTTACAATCGGATTAATAACCTCCGAAATCTGCCCTAATTGTTCTTCTCCTTTGAAAATTGGCACAATTACGACTTGAATTGGGGCTAATTTTGGCGGTAAAACCAAGCCTTCATCATCCGAATGAGCCATAATTAAAGCGCCCATCAAACGGGTTGAAACGCCCCAAGATGTTCCCCAAACGTAGTCTTGTTTATTTTCTTTACTGACAAATTTTACATCAAATGCTTTGGCAAAATTTTGTCCCAAAAAGTGCGACGTTCCCGCCTGTAATGCCCGACCGTCTTGCATCATGGCTTCGATACAATAAGTTTCTTCTGCGCCTGCAAATCGTTCATTAGCACTTTTTATGCCCCGAATTACGGGAACAGCCATAAATTCTTCGGCAAATGTGGCATAAACTTCCAGCATTTTCTCCGTTTCTTCGACGGCCTCTTCTTTGGTGGCGTGTGCCGTGTGGCCTTCTTGCCAAAGGAATTCAGTAGTTCGTAAAAATAAGCGTGTTCGCATTTCCCAACGCACCACGTTTGCCCACTGATTTATCAACAAAGGCAAATCACGGTACGACTGAATCCAGTTTTTGTAGGTACTCCAAATAATGGCTTCTGAAGTTGGACGAACGATTAATTCTTCTTCCAATTTTGCCTCGGGGTCCACCATCAACTTTCCAGGTTTATCGGGATCATTTTTAAGGCGATAATGCGTTACGATGGCACATTCTTTGGCGAATCCTTCGGCATTTTTTTCTTCGGCTTCAAACAAACTTTTCGGAACGAACAGCGGGAAATAGGCATTTTCATGGCCAGTTTCCTTAAACATATCGTCTAAGGCACGTTGCATTTTTTCCCAAATCGCATATCCATAAGGCTTGATAACCATGCAACCACGCACGGCAGAATTTTCGGCTAAATCAGCCCTTTTCACGAGTTCGTTGTACCACTCTGAATAATTTTCGCTACGTTTTGGTAGGCTTTTGCTCATTTTATTGGTTTTTAATAAGTATTAGATTTCAGTTAGATTTAGGCCTCAAAGAAAGCTAATAACACTTTACTATAATAAAAATTCGTTTATTATATAGGGGTAACAAATTCTTTGGTTGTCTTTAGTGTACAGTTCTAAGAACACTAAAATTTAAAGATTTTCACCCAAAAAAATTATCAATTCTACTTCTAATTTTTTAGATAAATACCTGAATGCCAAATCACTAACAGGATTTTCATTTTTGAATTGGCAGATCCAAATTTTGACTATGAACATTCCATTAAAATATTTTGTTAATTAGGTGTTAAATCTGTTGCAAAGATAAGTTTTTGTAGTAAGTTTGACACGCAATGTGAAGATAGTAATTTGAAAATTTGCAAAACACCTATTTCTGGCATACATTTTTGATTATTTTATTTGTACTTATTTTTTAAAAACATAAAGTCATGAACATTCAACAATCCATAAAATTCTTTTCAGCCGCAGCGTTGATGAGTCTTACGTTGGGATGTAGTTCCTCTAAGCAAGTCGCCAAATCTTCTAATAATTCTGAGGTTTATGACGATATGTATGCTTCTGCTAATGAAACTCGCCCAGTTTCCTTAACAAGTCGTGAACGTTATCAGCAAAATCAAGAGGAGGAATACGTTAACCAAAATCCTGAATACAGAGGTCAAGCTAAGAACCAAACACAAGGAACGGATGAATATTATTCGCAGAATTGGATAAACTCTCGTCAATATTACCAAAACCAAACGACGCCTTACGGAAACAATAATTATAACAATTATAACAACGGAGGTTACGGGAATTACAATAATGGTTTCAATTCGCCTTTCAATAGCTACGGCTCAGGCTTTAATAGCTGGTACGGAAATCCAGGTATTTCGTTTGGCTTAGGCTTCGGAAGCGGCTTTGGAAATTCATGGAATAGATGGGGTGGCGGATATGATTCTTTTGGGTATAGTCCTTATGGTTTTGGGGGAGGTTATAGTCCTTTCGGTTTTGGGGGAGGTTATAGTCCTTTCGGATTTGGGGGATATAGTCCATTCAATTCTTATGGGTACGGGTACGGCGCATTCAGCCCTTATGGTTACGGAAATAGCTTCTATGACCCTTATAATAGCTTCTATGGAAGAGGTTATGGAAATACTTATGTGTACAACTACGGAAATAATGTAACGGGTGCAAACGGAAATTATAGCAATCCAGTAACGCCACGTACACCCAGAGCAAGAGATACTTATTCATCATCGGCCTACAACGGAGATTATAATCGTGGTGGAAATACAGTGATTCGTGGCAGTAGAACTGACAACACAAATACCACAGGAAATAGCGATTATTATTCTCGTCCAAGACGTGATAATGGATACAGTGGAAGTAATAATAGCACGATAAATAGTAGTAATTCAAATGCTACTAATCGTTCAAATAGCTCTTGGAATTGGTCTAATAATAATTCAAGTTCAAATACAACTACAAATTCTTCTTGGGGAGGAAATCGTAGTACGGGAACATCAAGTGGTGGTTTCGGTGGTTCAACGGGTGGTAGTTCATCAGGCGGTGGCGGAGGCGGTGGCTCACGTGGACCGAGATAGATTAACAAACTATTAACACTAAAACCCCTCTGTTTAGCAACTTTGAGGGGTTTTTTACGTTATAAAGTAGGGGATATATATTTTTTAATTGTCATATTTGCAGTTGTATTCTTATCCTCATCATTTAAAATTCCATTAAATACATGAAAATCTCATTAGGTTTTTTCGTCCTATTTTTAACCTTGTTTTCACTACAAGTGAAAGCACAAGACAACAGTTATGAAGCGTTAGCGAAGATGTTTTCGCAGCCAACGACCACGGGTTCAGCCCGTTTTCAGGCAATTGGAGGCAATCATTCTGCTTTAGGTGCCGATGTAAGTTCTGCCGCAGGCAATCCGGCGGGTTTGGGATTTTATACTCGTTCAGAATTTAGTTTCACACCCGCTTTTCAGAGTAATAGTAATAGTGCAACTTATGCAGTTGAGCCAAATCGTACCACAAATTCAAATGTAAATAATTTCAATATTGCTAATATTGGAGTAGTTTTTGGAGGAGGCGAACCTTCTTATCGTGAAGGTTGGAGAGGCTCTTTTGCCATTTCTTATTCACGTCAAAATACCCTTTTTAATAACATTAATTTTTCTGGAACTGGGGCAACAAGTTCTATCACAGACAGTTATGCAGAATCGGTCAATCGTCAAATCCAAAGTGGTAATTTAACCCAAAATGGTTTATTGAATGGATTAAATAATGGAGCACCTAATAATTTTCCGAGTAGTTCAAGTTTGTATTATTGGGGATATTTAATTAACGCTGTAAATAATTCAAATACGCCTTTTATTGGCACAGAACCAAATGCGAAAGTTAATCAAAGCTTTGATTTTCAATCAACGGGACGAGTGAGTCAGTGGACCATTGCTTATGGTGGTACTGCCAATGAGCATTTTTATATTGGTGGTAGCTTGGGTATTCCAAGTTATCATTATGAAGCAGTCAAAAACTTTTCGGAAACTTTTCAGACTTATCAGGAAATTAAAGGATTTACCGATACCCGTTTACTGACCTCAAGTGGTAGTGGTTTGAATTTAACGATTGGTGCGATTATTAAACCAACTGATAAAATTCGTTTTGGCTTGACAGTCGTAACACCAACTTGGTATGAAGTTGATGAGACAAGTTCCAGTTCAGTAGATGTGAACGTGGATCCAAATAAAGGCGTAAATATCGGTTCAAATCCTGATGCTGCTATTTTAAGTAGGTTGCAAAGTATTGGTTATAAGATTGTTAAAAGAGGAAGCGATATTTTTATTACCAGTATTCCCAAACTTTCAACCGAAACATATCAGGACAATTATCAACTTCGTACACCTTTGAAAGTGAGTGGTGGGGCGGCGATATTTTTCAAGAAAAAAGGTTTTCTTTCTGCCGATATTGAATATGTAGCCTACAAAGGAATGAATGTAAGTACGCAAGATGGTAATTCTCCAATTTATGATGATTTGACAAATTCGACTGAAAATGTGAAATTGTTCTATAATAATGTGCTGAATATGAAAGTTGGAGGGGAATATAGAATGGGAAATGTGAGTTTGAGGGGTGGCGTAAATTACTTGCAAAATCCCTACAGCACAGCTTTCGATAGAACAAAAACTGTTGACCGTTCACAGATGATTTATTCGGTGGGTGTTGGATACAGGACTAATGAGTTTTACGTGGACGTAACGGGGCTTTACGGAAGTACACAGGCATCATATACGCCTTACAGTTTAGCAAGTAGTAGCGATTTTGCCTCGGCAAAAATTAATAATAGTTATGTGAAAGGATTGGTGAGTTTTGGGGTATTTTTCTAAAAGTAGTTATTAAAACTACTTATTCCATGAGTTTCGTACAAAAAAGCCTTTCCAAAACATCTGGAAAGGCTTTTTAATTTAGGTTAATTTCTCTAATAACCACAAAATTTGGTCCACATCAACACTCCCATCTATCTGAATATCAGCTTGTTCATAAAACTGTTTACGGTCTTCACAGCGTTTTTTGAGGCTTTCTAAAAGATCTTCTTGGGAAGTTGTTTTGTTAATTAATGGCCGATTATTGACATCAGATTTTTGAATTCTTTTCAATAAATCTTCGGGTGGTACATTCAAGAAAATACTCGTACCATTCGCTTTGATAAACGCTATTCCATTATGAAAACAGGGCATTCCGCCCCCCGTAGCCACAATAAGTTTTTGATTAGCTTCAATTCCCTTCAAAATTTTGCTTTCAACCAATCGGAAATATTCTTCCCCTTTATACTTGAAAATATCAGAAACGGTTGCAATTTCTTGATTTTCAATCAAATCATCTGTATCAACAAATTGATAGTCAAGGCGTTTGGCAAGCTGCCTGCCCAATGTACTTTTGCCCGATGAGGGCATACCTATTAGGAAAATATTTTTCATGTTTATTACTTCAAAGCCTCCAAAATCTCCTCCCTCTCAGGCACATTTGCATGAGCCCATTTCCCTTTCACAACGCCATCTTTAATCAACCATAAGGTTGGATTTGCTCTACCGATGGTTTTCAAAACCTTTGTATCTGAACTTAATGCGGGTATTCCTAATTGAAATTCGTGACGGAGATTTTCAACTTCCTCTTCGGGCGAGCCACTCAAAAGCCATACTTTTACGTCTGTCCCTTCCAAACTTTTTGCCAAATTACGAATTTTATCCATATCATCCGTACTTGCTTTTGCCACCACGGGAATAATAATCATCAATTTTTTACCCACAAAACTTTCAGCTTTATAATCCGTTGAATCACCATCTTTCCAGATATTATAATCGGTAATTTTTGCTTTGGCGGCATCCTCATTCAAGGTTATCATTTGCTTGAATTTGTAGGTAGTATCCGTAGGCATATCGTTTAATTCTATGGATTTACCATCTTTTTCGTAGATATATTTGAACTTCAACGGTTCGGAAGGCTTCATGTTTTTTGGTATATCTTGTCCAATTGCGTAAGGTAGTCCATCGTAAGGTGGAAGAAATTTAACGGCATAAATGGCTAAAAATGCACAGAAAATAATCGACATTCCAACCCACATGCCAGTTTTTTTATCTGTAAAAATATTACGTTGCCAAAGGATAATCAAGATGAAAAATAGCAGAATCATATCTTTCCAAAAAGATGTCCACGGTTTTAATTTGATGGTTTCGCCAAAACATCCGCAGTCAGTTACTTTGTTGAAATAAGCCGAATAGAAAGTTAAGAAACCAAAGAAAATAACGGTGGCTAACAATATCCAAGAAGAAGTTTTGAGTTTGTATTGCACTAATAAACAAACGCCCAATACTAATTCCAAGGCACACAAAAAGATGGAAACATACAAGGCATAAGGAACCCAGAAGTGCCAAAATCCTGCCATAAAAGGGAAATCAGTAGCGAATACATCGAAATATTCTTCTAATTTGATTTCAGTTCCAACGGGGTCATTGAGCTTAATCAGCCCCGAAAAGATAAAGATTATACCAACAAAAATTCTGGAAAAATGTGCTAAAAACTTCATAATGTGTAACGATAAATTTATGTATTTTACTAAATTAGTGCTTAAAAAATTAAAGTGCTGTTAATGATAAGTTAAAGATTTATTTTATAATTTCATCTTAATCATACAAAAAATCGCATAATTCAGCATGTCCTGATAATTGGCTTCCACGCCTTCTGAAACCAACGTAACGCCTTGATTATCTTCAATTTGTTTGGTTCTGAAAATCTTCATCAAGATTAAATCCGTCATCGAACTCACCCGCATATCACGCCATGCTTCGTCGTAATCGTGGTTTTTATCCTTTTGCAGCTTCAACGTTTCTTCCACTTGTTCATCGTATAAATCACTCAATTCTTGTTCTGAAAATTCATTTTGTTCAGAATTTTCTAACTTTTTTTGAATCAAAGCAATTACACAATAATTGATAATCCCGATAAATTCTCCTTCGATACCATCCTCAATTTTCTGAACACCTTTTTCTTGAATAGAACGAATTCGTTGGGCTTTGATAAATATCTGGTCGGTCAGGCTTGGTAATCTCAAAATCCGCCAAGATGTGCCGTAGTCCTTGTTTTTCTTCTGGAATAAGGTTTTGCAAATGGCAATAATTTGTCGGTATTCAGTTTCTGTTTTGGTCATTTTTTGGGGTTACGCCAGCACAAAAGTACTTAACGTTTTATAGACATCATTGATGTTTTCGCCTTTGCGGAATTCTTTTTGAATTGGATTATCCGAGCCTTTTATCCAAATTAAAATCTCAGCATCAAGGTCCAAAAGGCTCGCAGAGCGTTTTGAGAAATAGTTGATTGACTTATAAGGAATGGTCATAAAGTCGGTTTTTGAGCCGGTAACGCCTTGTTTGTCGACTAAAATCAATCTTTTATTCGTGAAAACAAACATATCCCGAATCAATTTAAAAGACTTAATAATGGTTTCGCCATCAATCAAAATTGATTCAAATTCGTGTGCTATTTTGTCGGGGGAAACTTCTGAAGAATTTCCCATCAAAGCGTTTAAAAGTCCCATGAGGTTTTTGTAAAATGCTGAATTTTCTGTAAAAATACGGCCGTGGTTTGGGATTTGCAATTTTAGGGTTTGTGAATTAGTGATCTAAAATTGTGTCGATAGCCTCAGCACAATTTAATAAGATACAAGATGATGATGTAGAATGAATTAATTAAAGAAGAATGACTTAAATGTTTGCTTACCCGTCATTCTGTTAAGAAACTATTTTCGTGCTTCATCATGACATTTTTGGGGATATAATCAGCTATTCTATTTAGATAATAGATTGATAGAGAATGACAAGGTGGGCTTTTTGTAAAGAATTATCATAAAGGGTACTTAATATAAAAGATTTCAGATTTTTTGAAAAACAGGATGAAACGCTTTTTATTTTCTTGAAATGATTAGTTTTCTCTTTTTTACTTCTTCTCAAGGAAAATGATCGTCCATTATCTATTGATTATTTTCAACAATTTACTTCAAACCAAAGTTCTAAAATTAGCGTTCCCCAAATGAACATTGATTTTATATGAAACGAACTTTACGCCTCATCCTCGGCGACCAACTCAATCACCAACATTCTTGGTTTAAAGAAACAAATCAAAACGTTTTCTATGTCATGATGGAAATACGTCAGGAAACTGATTATGTTCATCATCATATCCAAAAAATTATTGCTTTTTTCACGGCTATGCGTGCCTTTTCAGAATATCTCCATTCGCAAGGACATCAGGTAATTTATATAAAATTAGATGATAAAAATAATACCCAATCTTTATCTAAAAATCTTGATAAAATCATTCAAGACCTTGATATTGAGGTGTTTAATTTTCAGCAACCTGATGAATACCGTTTGAGTGAGCAGTTGAAAAACTATGTGTCATTGGGGGTAGAAATAATAATTTATAGCACCGAACATTTCATGATTTCGTCCGCAGAATTTGATGCTTTTTTTAAGGGTAAAAAGTCCTTTTTGATGGAAAATTTTTATCGAATGATGCGTAAAAAATATGGAATTTTGATGGATGGGGCTGAGCCACTGACAGGGCAATGGAATTATGATGCCGATAACCGTAAAAAACTCCCAAATAATCATCGTCCCATCGAGCCGTTGATTTTTGAAAAGGATGTTTCGGAGATTTATAATCTAATACAAAACCAAGAAATCAAAACCATTGGAAAGGTAAATCCAAAGACATTTATTTGGGCAACCTCTCGTGCTGAATCTTTGCATTTGCTGGACTTTTTTGTTGAAAATTGTTTAGAAAATTTCGGCAATTTTGAAGATGCTATGCACCCATCCTACTGGTCAATTTATCATTCAAGATTATCATTTTCGATGAATTCCAAATTACTTTCACCTTTGGAAGTGGTAAACCGTGCCGTAAAGTTTTGGGAGGATAACCAAGACCGAATCAGCATTTCACAAATTGAGGGTTTTGTTCGGCAAATAATTGGTTGGCGAGAATATATGCGTGGAATTTATTGGGCTAAAATGCCTGATTATGAAACCCTTAATTATTTCTACCATGACCGAAAGCTCCCTAACTGGTTCTGGTCAGGCGAGACTAAAATGAACTGTTTGAAACATTCTATCGGGCAAAGTTTGGATTATGCCTACGCTCATCATATCCAACGATTGATGGTAATCGGTAATTTTACTTTGCTGGCAGGTATTCACCCAGACGCAGTGGATGAATGGTATTTGGGCATTTATATTGATGCTATTCAATGGGTCGAAATCACCAATACCAGAGGTATGAGCCAGTATGCTGATGGTGGCATTGTGGGGTCGAAACCTTACGTTTCTTCAGCAAATTACATCGATAAAATGAGTCATTATTGTGGCACGTGTTTTTATGACAAATCTAAGAAGATTGGGTATAAGGCTTGTCCATTCAATAGTCTTTATTGGAATTTTTATGACCGCCACGCCGATAAACTTTCCAAAAATCCACGTATCGGCATGGCTTACATAACATGGAACAAAATGCAGCCCGAACAAAAAGTGGAGATTTTGAAACAGGCAGAAATGTATTTGAATGACATTGAAAATTTGTAGGATTGGCTAAAAAACTAAAGTTATCAACTAAATGTATAATTCCTTAAAAATGAGTGACTTACGAAAAAACCTGTAAGCTATTTGCGAAATTCCTCTGTTTGAGCTTAGCGAGTTTAGGGATTTCTTGATTTTTTTGTTACTTCTTGTATCAAGACAAAAAGTAAAAGAAGGTAAATTTGAGAGAATTATATTTTCACAAGAAATGTCTAAAAAAAGATTATGAAATTTTTCCTCTAATCCATAATACAATGATAGAAATAAAAAACATAAGTAAAGCCTTCAACGGACGAGACGTTTTGGTAGGAATCAACGGTTCTTTCAAACCTGGCGAAACCTCTTTAATTATCGGTGGAAGTGGCACGGGAAAGAGTGTTTTGCTTAAATGTATGATTGGTATCGTGAAGCCAGAAAAGGGTGAAGTACTTTACGACGGCCGTGATTTTCACAATTCAGACGAAGAAACTCGCAAAGCAATTCGTCGAGAAATGGGCGTTTTATTCCAAGGTGGGGCATTATTTGACTCTAAAACAGTTTTGAATAATGTAAAATTTCCTTTGGATATGCTCACGGATATGTCGGAAAAAGAGAAGATTGAACGAGCTGAATTTTGCCTAAAACGGGTTGGATTAGAAAATGCAGGTTTACGAATGCCTTCCGAAGTTTCGGGTGGAATGAAGAAACGGGTGGGCATTGCAAGGGCCATTGTGATGAACCCAAAATACCTTTTTTGTGACGAACCAAATTCTGGACTTGACCCACTGACATCTGTGAAAATTGATGAATTAATCAAAGAAATAACCGATGAATTCAATATCACAACGGTGGTAATTACGCACGATATGAATTCTGTAATTGGAATGGGACAGAAAATTATGTTCTTATATAAAGGCCAGAAACTCTGGGAAGGGGATAATTCAAATATTCGTACCTCAACTGTGCCAGAGTTAAACGAATTTATTTTTGCCAATAAATTATTGCAAGAAATGCGTAGGTGATGATTACACACGGATTGAACGAATTAGACACGGATTAAGTTTTCTTACGAAAACGATATTTTTTTTTGAAAAATAAAAATCTGTGTCTAAGCCGTTCAATCCGTGTGCCATCAACTTATTTCAACATTGCCTTCGCCTCGGCTAATGTTGATTTATATTCTGCCATTTTTGAGGCTTTTTTGGCGTACTCTTTCATCTTATCCATTTCCCCTGCACGCTTGGCAATCTGTGCGAGTCCCATATAAGCAAGGGCGTGATAATCCTTTGTAAAACGTTCATCAAAAGGCATTTTTACCCCTCTTTGCAATAAAATCTCCGCTGTTTTATCGTCTTTTTTCGCTTTCTCTGCAATCAATCCTTTAAAGATATTTCCTGCACATTGAAACATTATTCCCTTCTGTTTCATAATTTTATCGGCATAATCTTCTGCTTCGTCGTAACGTCCAACTGCTGTCAAAAACTCAGTTCTTTGCATTTGGTAGAGCAAATTATCGGGGTATTTCTCTATTAGTATATTATTATAGGTCAGCGCTTTGGCAAAATTTGATTCGTACTTTGTGTAGATGTATCCTGCATAAAAAGTTGCTTCGTTTTTCACAAAAATAGTCTTGCGAGTAGCCAAATCCAATTGCTGCAAACCTAATTTTTTATTCCCATCGGCAAACATCCAAATTACCGATTTTATCATGGGATGTGTTTCGGGATACTCAATTCGTAAATAATTGTAAATTCCCGAAGTGTATAAAAATTCAGGTTGCTTCTCGGTTAATGACAATCCTCTTTTTAGGTGAGAATAAGCCTTTTTTGCCACGCCAACTGCTTTTATAAATTCTTGATTATCAGCATCATGAGCGGCTAAATACCCCAAAGTTGCCAACTCGAAAAAACTGGCTTCAATGTCGTCTTCATCTTTATCCAACATCATTTCCGCCAAATTTCTACTTTGGTTTAGGTATGCCAGATAGACTTTTTGTTGGGCAGGGTAATCTTTCAGGGGAGAATATTGAAGCTCTGTTTGAATAGCCATCAAAGTATAGAAAACGGGATGTGCTGGATATTTTGCCTTGATCTTTAGAAAAATTTCAGCCGACTCTTTAAAATCATACGAATACATTTTGTCTAAACCTTGTGAAATTTGCTGACGAGTTACGACATCACTTAGGATTTGACTGTTCGAACGATAAGCAATGAGCAATGAGATTTGAGTAATGAAAAGAAATTGAAGTATTTTGGTCATATTGGGATTGTTTGCTTAATAGAAACAGTTTAGATAGCGTATATTTGTTAATTGAAAATTACTGAAAAATAAAATTTAAAACAAAGCTGAAGGCTAATTGCTCACAGCTTATCGCTTAAAAATGATAACGTACGAACATTTTATATTAGATAACGGATTAAAAGTATATGTCCACCAAGATCATTCCACACCATTTGCGGCGGTGAATATTGTCTATAATGTGGGTTCAAGGGACGAAGAAGAACACAAAACGGGTTTTGCCCATTTATTTGAACATTTAATGTTTGGTGGTTCAAAGAATATTCCTTCCTACGATACGCCTCTCCAAAAGGTCGGTGGGGAGAATAACGCTTTTACTTCCCCCGATATTACAAATTATTATATCACCTTGCCGTCTGTCAATCTGGAAACGGCTTTTTGGTTGGAATCCGACCGCATGATGTCACTTTCGTTCGACCAGAAGGTTTTAGATGTACAACAAAAAGTAGTTATCGAGGAGTTCAAACAACGTTACTTAAATCAACCTTATGGAGATATTTGGTTGAAACTTCGTCCGCTCGCCTACGAAACGCACCCGTACAAATGGGCAACGATCGGCAAAGAAATTTCACATATCGAAAATGCCGTAATGGATGATGTAAAAGGATTTTTCTACAAACATTATTTGCCCAATAATGCCAATTTAGTGGTGGCAGGAAATGTGACCGTGGAGCAAGTAAAACAATTGTGCAAAAAATGGTTTGAGCCAATTCCAGCGGGAAATGTGGCGCAGAAAAATCTGCCAGTAGAAGCAATTCAAACTTCCGCCCGATTCTTGGAAACTTCGGCAAAAGTGCCTTTAGATGCTATTTACAAGGTTTATCACACTCAAGGACGACATGATTTGGGATTTAATGCCCTTGATTTGGCGAGTGATATGTTGGGACGAAGCAAATCGTCGAGGTTATACAATCAGTTAGTAAAAGAAAATCAGATTTTCAATTCGGTTAATGCCTACGTAACGGCTTCGCTCGACCCAGGATTGATGGTTATTCAAGGAAATTTGAACCAAGGCGTAAGCATTGAAGAAGGCGATGCCGCTATTCAACATGTGCTGGATGATTTCTTGAAAAATCCAGTTTCTGAAGAAGAATTAACGAAAGTAAAAAATCAGGCAGAATCAACTTTGGTGTTTTCGGAAGTAGAATTATTGAACCGTGCCATGAATTTAGCTTTTGCTGCCAATGCAGGAAATGTGGAATATGCCAATCAGGAATCTGCTAATATTCAAGCAGTTACAACTTCGGATATTGCTCATCAGGCAAATAAAACTTTAACGAAAGAGAATTGTTCTACCATGTATTATCGGGCGGAGAATTAGCAATAAAATTTATTTTCAGCAAAAAGACCCCCAAATTTGGGGGTCTTTTTGGTTGTATCGCATTGAAAAAACGGTAAATTCGTAAAATCACAAACTGAAAATTGAAAAATACGAACTGGAAAGTTCGTTATACATTTTATGAATAAACGCTTACTCTCACTCGATGTTTTCCGTGGTATGACGGTAGCCATGATGATTTTGGTCAATAATCCTGGCGATTGGGGACATCTTTACGCTCCCCTCGACCACGCCGAATGGAACGGTTGCACACCCACGGATTTAGTTTTCCCCTTCTTTTTATTCATCGTTGGCGTGTCCATTTCTTTCGCTTTTCAAGGGAAAATCGCTGATAAGCAGACAGTTATAAAAATATTCACTCGCTCGCTCAAACTCTTTGGTTTAGGACTTTTTCTATCTTTATTTCCAAAATTCGATATTTCTATCGTTCGAATTCCTGGGGTTTTACAACGGATTGCGATGGTATTTTTAGTTTGTTCTTTAATATTTTTAACCACAAAACACCGAACGCAACAAATCATTTTTGCGGTAATTTTAATCGGCTATTGGATTTTGATGACTTTCGTTCCCGTGTCCCATTTTGGCCCTGCCAATCTTGAACCTGAATTCAATTTAGGCGCATATTTTGATAGAATTATTCTCGGAACGGCACATTTATACAAAGCTGCTAAAACGTGGGATCCAGAAGGATTATTGAGTACGCTTCCAGCCGTTGCCACGGGACTTTCGGGCGTTTTGACAGGGAATTGGCTACAACGAAAGGATAAAGAAGTTAATGAGAAATTGATTTTTATGTACTTATTCGGATGCGTATCAATGGCATTGGGTTGGGCGTGGAATTCAGCAGGTTTTCCCATCAATAAAGCTCTGTGGACGAGTTCTTACGTACTTTTGACTTCTGGTTTGGCGGTGTGTTTTTTAGCAAGTTTTTATTGGCTGATTGATGTAAAAGGCTACCAAAAATGGACGAAACCGTTTGTCGTTTATGGTGTAAATGCCATTACCGTTTTCTTTTTGTCGGGATTAATTCCAAGAATTTTGAGAATGATAAAAATTACGGATGCGAGTGGAGAACAAGTAAATTCGCAAACGTGGATGTATAAAAATTGGATTGTTTCAGTATTTTCAAATCCTTATCACGCTTCTTTGGCAGGCGCTTTGATGGTTATCGTCATTTGGTTAGGCATCCTTTGGGTGATGTATGAGAAGAAGATGATTGTGAAAGTGTAAAAGGAATTTCAGGAGGAAGGGAGACAGGAATTAGGAAAAAGATTTTCTTCTAATTCCTGTCTCCCTTCCTGTTCTACTACTTTCCTCCCCTATAATATTACTACCGAATTCTCATCATAAGATACACCACTTGGAATGTATTTATCCGCTGCTTCGTCGTTAATCCAAACATCGTTATCCACTAAATAACGGAACGCAAATTCTTTTCCTTTTTCCAATTCAACTGATGCTTTGAAAGCACCATCTTTTTGTTTCTTCAATGCCGTTGGATTCCATTCATTGAAATCTCCGACTAAACTTACTGATTTTGCACCGTTTACCGTTTCTGCAGATACTTCAAATGTTACTTTACAAACGGGTTTGCTTTTAGAATACGTTTTGCTAATTGACATAATTGTTAATTGTTTAAGATTAATATTTTATACTTAAAGATTAATTGCGATTTTTATAATTTACTGCAAATATTCAAAAAATAATTTTATAATTACCTAATAATCAACAGTTTAATTTTTTAAATTGTTTAAATAATTATATTTTATAAAATAATAAGTAAAAATAATTTGTAAAAAAGAAGTTAGAATATTTTTTTCCTTGATTCACAATTTCGTTTTGGAGCATTTCCCATTGTACTTCAGTTCAAAAAATCTTACCATGCTCTGTGCGCATAAATCTACATTTTTAGAGGCTTGAATCTGATAACACTTGAAATATCACTTTTTCAAGATTATATTTACATAGATATTTTAAAAATAAGTAAAGTTATGATCATTAGAATATTAGCAAAAATTTCAGCCATTTTATCCTGCATTATTTTATTAAATTGTGGTGGAAAAGAAATTCCACCTACCGTAGTAGCTTTTGATGAAAAACTTCCCCAAACTGTTGATTATAATCTGCATATCAAGCCTATCTTGTCGGATAGGTGTTTTAAATGCCATGGCCCTGACAAAACCAAAGTGGAAGCAGGTTTGCAATTGGTTACTTTTGAAGGGGCAACCGAAAAACTCAAAAGTGGTCATCACGCCATCGTTTCTGGCAATATCAATAAAAGTGAATTGGTAAAAAGGATTCTCTCGCACGACCCCGAAGAGATAATGCCCACGCCAAAATCTAATCTTTTGCTTACCGATGAAGAAAAAGCGCTCCTTATCAAATGGATTCAGCAGGGGGCGGAATATAAAGAACATTGGTCTTTTGCCAAAATCGAGAATCCAAATGTTCCAGAAGTTTCTGAAAAACAGTGGGTTAAGAATCCAATCGACAATTTCGTTTTACAAAAATTAGAAGAAAAAAAGATAAAACATTCCGACCAAGCCGATAAAGAAACCCTGTTACGTAGAGTTTCGATGGATATTATTGGACTTCCTCCAACCGTACAAGAATTAGACAATTTTTTGAAAGAGAAATCTGCCAATGCGTACGAAAAAGTGGTGGATAGGTTATTAAAATCTCCGCATTATGGCGAAAAAATTGGCGTTGAATGGCTTGATTTAGCTCGTTACGCCGACTCGCACGGATATCAAGATGATGGCATGCGTAATGTATCGCCGTGGAGAGATTGGGTAATAAATTCTTTTAATAAAAACCTTCCTTACGATAAATTTATAACCTACCAATTGGCGGGTGATTTATTACCGAATGCCACAAATGAGCAAAAATTAGCCACTTGTTTTCTCAGAAATCACCCCCAAACTCAAGAAGGTGGCGTGGTTGAAGAAGAATATCGTACCGAATATGTGTTGGATCGAGTGGGGATGTTTGGCAAGGCATTTTTAGGTTTGACGGTTGAATGTGCCAGATGCCACGACCACAAATATGACCCCATCGCCCAGAAGGAATTTTATCAACTTTCTCATTTTTTTAATCAAAATAACGAATCAGGGATTATTCCCTACAACGGTGAAGCATCGCCAACCGTCATTATTTCTACGCCTGAAATATCGGCAAAATTGAAGTATATCCGCACGCAAATTGCTCCACAGGAAAATGCCATAAAACCATCTCAGCCTGTTTATAAAGCCAATTTTGAGCAATGGATTGTGGAAGCTCAAAAAAATCCAGCAAAATATGCCGTTAGCAAAAAGCACCTTGTTGCCGATTTTCCTTTTGAAAGAAATATTCTTAAAAAGGAGAAAAAAATGGATGATAAACTTAAAAAGGAAGTCGTAAAATTCAAGCCAGCCGCTTATCAAAACATGGCGATTGATTCTATAAACGCTTATATTGCAGGCGATTGGGATAGACGACCTAAGTTTATTAAAGGCGCTGTTGGTAATGGATTATTACTAAAAGGCGAATGTGGGATTGATTTTCATAGACAATTAGATTTTGAACGAAATCAACCTTTTTCAGTTAGTTTGTGGGTAAATGCGCTTAAACCTGGGCAATTTGGACCCATATATACTTCTGATAATGGTGAATTTGAAGGACGCAGAGGATATCGTTGTTGGTTGTTGAAAGATGGCACTTTACAGGTTAGTTTCAGCTACGTTTGGCCCGCCAACTGCATTGATTTTGTTACAACTGAAAAAATTACGTATAAGAAATGGCAAAATATTGTCTTAACCTACGATGGAAGTAGTAAGGCTTCGGGAGTAAAACTTTATCTGGATGGCAAAGAAATGCAACGGAATTTGTTGGTCGATAATCTAACAAAATCAATGAAACATGGCGAACATAATACTCATTGGACTGACCTACCTTTAATGCTTGGCAAGGAATTTCATGAAACGTTGGATAATTTTGCCGTGGACGAATTCAAAATATATGAACGCCAATTGGCTCCTATTGAAGTGTTGGGAATTGCCAAAAATAAAGAACAAGTTTCGGCTATTTTGAAAACTCCTAAAAAGGACTGGACGGAGCAACAATACCAAGCACTTTTTGATTATTACCGACTCAATTTTGACCCTTATTTTGATGTTTATGCTCGAAATTTGATAAAATTGAGAGCCAAAGAAACACAATTAATCACGGATGAAAAGGAGGTAATGGTCATGAGCGACCTCAAAATGCCTCGCAAAACATTTATCTTAAATCGTGGTTCGTATGATGCACCCTCTACGGAGGTTTCGTATGGCGTAATTAATAGAATTTTACCATTCGATGATAATTTTCCTAAAAACCGTTTGGGGCTTGCTCAATGGCTTTTAGATGATCGAAATCCGCTATTTGCCCGAGTAGTAATGAATCGTTTTTGGCAAAATTACTTCGGATATGGACTTTCAAAAACCGCTGATGATTTCGGAAATCAGGGTGAAATGCCTTCTCATCCTGAGCTTTTGGACTGGTTGGCTACGCAATTTAGAACTTCAAATTGGGACGTAAAAGCCATGCAGAAGCTTATTGTCATGTCGGCAACGTATCAACAATCGTCTTTGAAACGAAAAGATTTGATGGAAATAGATGCTGAAAATCGCTTATTGGCTCGTGGGCCAAGTTATCGTTATTCGCACGAACAAATTCGGGATGCCGTATTGGCAGGAAGTGGATTATTAGTTCATAAAATTGGAGGTTCGAGTGTGTATCCTTACCAACCCGCTGGCATTTGGGAGGCTTTGGCAACTCGAAATGCGACTTCTTACAAACAACAGCACGGCGATTCATTGTACCGCAGAGGACTTTACACCATTTGGAAACGGTCTTCCCCTCCCCCGTCCGCCATAACTTTTGATGCTCCCGAACGGTATTTCTGTGTGGTGAAACGCCAGAAAACTTCAACGCCTTTGCAGTCATTAGTGATGATGAATGACCCACAATACAACGAAGCTGCCCGCAAATTGGCCGAACGAATGATGCGTGAAGGAGGTACAACGCAAGAAGGACGCATCACACTCGCATACAAGGCAATGGAATCTCGTTATCCACGGAAAGAAGAGGTTACTATTTTGAAAGAAATGTATCAAGCAGAATTATTGGATATTCAAAAAAATCCCAAAAGAATAAAAGAATTATTATCAATCGGAGAATCAGAAGTTGATAAATCCTTAAATCAGAAAGAGTTAGCCGCAAATACAGTTTTGGCGATGACCTTGATAAATTTTGATGGAACGGTTATAAAAAGGTAAGAAATGAAAAATCACATACAAGAAGTTGAACATCAATTAAGCCGTCGTGAATTTTTATTCAAGTCGGGTTTAACGCTTGGTGCCGCCGCTTTGGGTTCGATGCTGAATCCTTTGGAAGCTCTTGCGGGTGATGGCGTAAAAGGCCCACATTTTGCCCCAAAAGCCAAACGGATTATTTATTTATTTCAATCGGGCGCTCCTTCTCAATTGGATTTATTCGATTATAAACCCAAATTGAAAGAAATGTTTGGCGAGCAATTGCCCGAATCAATTCGGAATGGACAGCGCCTCACGGGAATGTCTTCGGCTCAAAAATCATTTCCTTTGGCCATCGGTAAAGTGCCTTTTCATCAACATGGTCAATCTCGGGCTTGGATGAGTGATTATTTGCCTTATCACCACCAAATTGCCGACGAAATAACCTTCATCAAAACCTTAAATACCGAAGCAATTAATCACGACCCCGCCGTGACTTTTTTCCAAACGGGCAATCAACAAGCGGGTCGTCCGAGTATTGGTTCTTGGGTTTCTTATGGCTTGGGTTCTGACAACCAAAATTTACCAAATTTCTGCGTTTTACTATCACGTTCAAATAATTATGATCAACCGCTTTACGCTAAATTATGGGGAAATGGCTTCTTACCGTCCGAACATCAAGGCGTAATGTTTCGGTCGGGAAAAGACCCCGTTTTATACCTAAACGACCCCAACGGCATGGACAGAACGTCTCGCAGAAGAATGTTAGATTATTTAGGAAAACTCCAACACGAACAGTTTAATCATGTAAAAGACGTAGAAATAAATTCGAGGGTAAGTCAATACGAAATGGCTTATCGTATGCAAACTTCCGTTCCAGAAACGTTGGATATTTCTAAAGAACCCGATTATATTTTTGATTTGTACGGGGAAGATGCTCGCACGCCAGGTACTTTTGCCGCTAACTGCTTATTAGCCAGAAAATTAGCCGAGAAAGATGTAAAATTCATTCAATTATACCATCAAGGTTGGGATCATCACGGAAACCTGCCTGCTTCTATGGCAAAAATCGCCAAAGATGTTGACCAAGCATCAGCGGCTTTGATAAAAGATTTAAAACAACGTGGAATGTTGGACGATACGCTCGTGGTTTGGGGCGGAGAGTTTGGGCGTACCAATTATTCTCAAGGAAAATTAACGGTTGATAATTACGGGCGTGACCATCACCCAAGATGTTTTACCGTTTGGATGGCGGGTGCGGGCGTGAAGAAGGGTTTTTCTTACGGAGAAACCGATGATTTTGGGTATAATGTGGCCAAAGACCCCGTTCACGTACACGATTTCCAAGCAACTATTATGCACCTCATGGGCATCGACCACGAACGCATGACCTTCAAGCATCAAGGTCGTCGTTATCGTTTAACCGATGTGGCAGGGAAGGTGGTGAAACCTGTTTTGATTTAAAGTATTAGACCTCAGATTTTATTTATTATAGGTATGGGTTAGGTTTTAGTGGTTATTAGTACTACAACTTACTATTTATCAGCAAATTATAACATATTCAAACATAAACTAATCTCCAACTGGTACTTGCTTAACTCAAATTTATAAGAGGGCAAGTATTTTACTTTCTTAACCCTTATCTTTGTGCGTAGTCTATATTTTTTCCATTTAGCACAAACCCATGAAGAAAATTTTCCTCTTAATCATCTTATTCTCGTCTTTTTCAACATTTGCCCAATATTCCGAAAACAGTAATTTTCATCATCGCATCTTTGTAGGTACCACGTTTCCTTTACGGGTTCATGCGGGATATGAATTACAATATAAACGCTTGCAAATCAATGGGTTTGTGGGTTTTATGTCTCAAAATTACCAAAATTTTGTCTTTGAGATTTTACAAAAAATCAAGTCTGACTATAGGGGAGAACTGGGCTATTTGAAAGATTTTGCGAGTCCCAAAACACAGTTTGGTAGTGAATTAAAATTAGATATTGGCAAAGGAATTTCAATTGGAGCAACCGCTCAAACTTTCAGCGCCAACATCACGGATACGCCCAGAGGCATCACTGCGGGAATTTTACCCGAAAATTTGGTTTACATCGAAAGTTTTTTGAGCAATCAGCCCGATGCGCAAAATATTTATCAAAATAAGCAAGTGGAAGCCTACATGAATACCATTTTAGTAGGGCCAGTGCTTGAAAAAACCTTTTGGTTAAATACCCAAAAGACCCTTTTTATCAGAACAAAATTGAGTTACTGGTTTTTAGCAAATCGTAAAAATGACCTTAAAAGTCAAGATTTTACGCCAGAAGAATTACTTGCCATTGATACGTTTAAACCTTTATTTTTGAGAAAAATCGATAAAATTTCCTCCCAATTTCAAGCACCCAGTTTCGGCTTAGAATTGGGTTTATCTTTTTAGAATTTTGGTAAAAAAGGGGTTTATAAATCAATATAATTTGATTCATAACCCCTATTTTTGTAATAACATTCGGAAAAAGCCGTTTTGAAATTATCAATAAATCTTATCTCGAAACTTATGAAGAATATCCTTTTCATTCTTTTATTTTTTTCCTGCTTTACAGTATTCTCTCAAAATTCTTTGAATGTTTATTCAGAAGCCCCTGATTTTCGGCACCGTATCTTTGGAGGTGCGCAGTTTCCTTTACGAGTTCATGTTGGCTACGAGTTGCAATATAAACGCTTGCAAATGGCCGGGTTTGTAGGATTCACGCCCAAGCGTTACCAAGATTTAGTATTTGTAATTTTACAAAAAATTAAGAATGAATACGTGGATGAATTAGGCTACTTGCGAAATGCTGCCGAACCCAAAATCCAATTTGGCGGTGAGCTCAAACTGGATTTTGGTAAAAATATTTCTATAGGTCTAACGGCCCAAACTTTCAATGCTAGCATTCGGGATACACCCAAAAATATCACCCGAGGCATTTTACCCGAAGAAGCGGCCAATATTGAAGCACTTTTGAATTATTCTGCGGAAGTAAAAAATGCTTACGAAAATAAGGTCGTTGAAGCATTTATGAATACCATTGTGGCGGGTCCAATTATCGAAAAAACATTTTGGTTAGATAAATCAGAAACATTTTTTATCCGAGCAAAATTTGCGTATTTAGTTTTAATAGCTCGTGAAAATGATCTTAGATCTCAAGATTTTACGCCAGTCGAACAATTAGGAATTGACTCTTACAAACCCCGTTTTCTGAACAAATTAGAGCGAGTTTCTTCAAAATTACAAGCCCCCAGTATTGGTTTAGAATTAGGAATTGCTTTTTGAAAATTTCCTATTGTTTAGGTTTTGAGGAAATAGTACATTTTTCAAATTTTTTCAAAAAACAGACTTCTCTTGCTCCTTTAGGATTTCGTTAATATTTCGTCAAATTTAAATTTTGTAACTTATACATCTTTTTTTTGCCAATTTTGTGTCATCAAATTTAAAAATCAAAAAATGAACTTAACAAACAACAAAATTTTAATTACAGGTGGTGCGAGTGGCATTGGCTTAGGACTCACCGAAAGATTTATTCAGGAAGGAAATACTGTTATCATTTGTGGCAGACGTGAACCAGTATTGAAAGAAGTGTCCGACAAATTTCCTACTGTCATTACAAAAGTTTGCGATTTATCGTCAGAATCTGAACGTGTTGAACTTTATAATTGGGTTGCCGAAAACCATCCCGATTTAACAGCTTTGGTAAATAATGCGGGTATTCAGAATTGGATGAACGTAACTGATGAGGATTTTTATCAAAAAGCAAATGAAGAAGTTACCACGAATATTTTAGCGCCCATTCATTTAACCTCGCTATTTTCCAAGCTTGATTCGCTCAAAACAATCATTAACGTCACCTCGGGATTATCGTTTGTACAATTGGCAAAAGTACCCGTTTATTGCGCTACAAAAGCATTTTTTCATTCGTTTACGATTTCTGTAAGGCATTTATTAAAAGAGAAAAATATCGAAGTAATTGAGATGATTCCACCCGCTTTGAATACTGATTTAGGCGGAAAAGGCTTACATGATTATGCGCCTCCCGTAAGTGCTTTTATCGATTCAGTTTTCCAACAAATGAAAGAAGGCAAAACTGAATTGACGTTTGGAATGAGTGAAATGGTCTCTAAAGCGAATCCAGAAGAGATACGAGCAACATTTAATAGGATGAATCAATACTTCTTTGCCAATTCGTAAAAACCCTCTAAGTTTTAGACTTCGAGGGTTTTTTAGTAGAAATCTATTACAAATCTCCCAACATTGGTCTTAATAAAATCTCTTCCAAAACCGTTGAATCAGGCAAACTGTATGCCGTCCAAACCACTTGAGCGATGTCTTCGGGAGCTATAAATCTTTCGGCTGGCAATTCCACACCCGCCCATGAGTTGGTGAGTGTTGCCCCTGGCAGAATACTCGTTACCCGTACATGATGCGGTTTTAATTCTTCTCGCAATACTTTACTCATGCCCAATAAAGCAAATTTCGAGATACAATACGACCCTCCGTTGGTATATGCCGTAATACTTGCCGTTGAACAAATATTAAAAATATAGCCTTCTTTACGTGTTATCATGTCGCCAACTAAGGCTCTTGTGAGGTGATAGGCACTGTAAAGATTGGTTTCAATCATGGCCTCCAAAGTGCCTTCTTCTTCGTTGTGGATTTGCCCAGGCAAGAAAAAACCCGTGTTGTTTACGAGTATATCTACTTGATTTACAGTAGCTTTTACAAAATCTGCAAATGCTAAAACCTCTGCTTTCTTGGACATATCTGCCTTAAAAAAGTGGACATTTTCTGGAAAATTCTCCTCCTCAGTTCTCGCACAAGTCAACACCGTGAAGCCTTCATGGGCAAATTTATTAACGACGGCTCTACCAATACCTTTTGTGCCACCCGTTACTACTATCGTTTTGTTCATTATCTTTGCTTATATTAAGTTGTAAAGTTAAAAAGTTAAAGTAGTTGAAGAGTCAAAGTAGTTAAATAGTTTTGGGGAATCACTTTTTAACTGATATAAATTTCAACTGTTTAACTTTCTAACTTTTTAACTTCTCTAACTCTTTAAAAAAACTAAAAAAATGACAGTATTAGGTCGCTATCTAATTTTTATTGGAAAACTTTTCACTAACAGAGAAAAATTTAAAGTTTATTTTGGGTTAGTGTTCGATGAAGCAGTTCTGATCGGGATTGGCTCTTTATTAATTGTGTCCATCGTTTCTTTCTTCTTGGGGGCAGTTACCTGTGTGCAAACTGCCGCCAATTTGGATAATCCTTTTGTGCCTCATTATATTATTAGCTTAATTGTACGAGATTCTACCATTTTAGAATTTGCACCAACCATTACGGGTATCGTTTTGGCAGGAAAAGTAGGTTCAAATATCGCAGGAGAATTAGGAACGATGCGAATCACCGAGCAAATTGATGCTTTGGAAGTGATGGGAATTAATTCGACTTCTTATTTAGTTTTACCCAAAATCATTGCAGCCATAATCGTGTTTCCTATGTTAGTAACTTTAGCGGCATTTCTGGCCATTTGGGGTGGATATTTAGCGGGATGGCTTACAGGGGCAATTTCACCACAGGAATATATTCAAGGAATTCAATATGAATTCAAGCCATTTAATGTGACTTTTGCTTTGATTAAATCCGTATTTTTTGCGTTTTTAATCGTAACAATTTCTTCTTTTCAAGGATATTTCACGAGCGGAGGAGCTTTAGAAGTGGGTCAGTCAAGTACCAAGGCTGTAACCAATAGTTGCATTGCCGTATTGATTGCCGATTATTTATTGGCTTCATTGCTGATAACGAATTAGAGTTTAACAGTTATAGAAGTTAAACTGTTAAAGAGTTAAAAATGTGAATGTAACTAAATTTTAACTCTTTAACTCTTCAACTAAAAAGACCGCCTCAACTGCCTCCTTCACATCATGTACCCGCAAAATATTTGCCCCTTTCAATAAGGCAACCGTATTCAAAACCGTTGAACCGTTGAGTGAATCATTAGGAGAAATATTGAGTTTTCGCCAAATCATTGACTTTCTCGACACGCCTACCAACATTGGGCTATCCAAGAGCTTGAAGTCTTCTAAATGATTTAATAAAACATAATTTTGGTCGGCTGTTTTGGCAAATCCGAAGCCTAAATCTATAATAATATCCTTTTGCCCTAATTGTCGTAATTGATAGATTTTCTTCTGTAAATCATCCAAAACATCCGTTACCAAATCTTCATAATGCGTCATTTGCGTCATGCTTTCAACCGTTCCTCTCATGTGCATCAATACGTAAGGCACGTTTAATTTTGCGACTGTTTCAAACATTTTATCATCCAAAGTTCCCCCCGAAACGTCATTAATCATCACAGCACCCGCTTCCACGCATTGCTGTGCCACGGTTGAACGAAAAGTATCAATTGAAATTAAGGCTTCGGGAAAATTATGAATAATTGCCTCCACGACTGGCAAGACCCGTTTAAGTTCTTCATCCTCACTCACGGGCATTGCACCTGGCCGAGTAGAATGTCCGCCAATATCTAAGAAAGTTGCACCCGCCGAAAGCATTTTTTCGGTTTGGCTCAGAATTTTCGACAAATCAGTAAAGCGACTTCCTTCGTAAAAAGAATCGGGTGTGATATTCAAAATCCCCATAATGCGAGGTTTTGTGAGGTCGAGGAGGGTTTGTTTTAGGTTGATTAGCATTTTTTAAATTTGTAAATTCAAAGAAAGGAGATTATTTTGTTACCAGTATAAATTGTCGAATTCCTTGTAACATTAATTTTACTTCTTCGACAGAGTATTCATCATATTTCCCATGAGCAGCTGAATTTCGGATTCCCAACCAAGCAATTATTTGTTTTTGATAAAGTCCAGAATAAACATTCAATTTTGCTAAATCTGCATTCATTACATCCGCTTTTTTGGCAATAAGTTTTTCTTTATTATTTAATATCTCAAGACTAACATCATTAGCTATACATAATTCTCTCAAATGGACTTCTATAGTTGTACCAATTAAGACGGCAGAAGGGTCTTTGTATCCTTCTTGCAAAAGATGTTCAGCCATTTCCAAATAATCAGAAAAAACCTCTGATTGAATTATTTCGTTAATTGACTTTAAATACCCTTTATCAAGGTCAATTCTCAAAGCAACAACAATTCCCATAATACGTAGAAGCTTTTCACCATCGTGAATACCTATCTTCTTTAACGTATCTTCAATATCTTTATAATATTCTGATTTATTACCAGTTATTCTTTCAACAGCAGCTTTTGATCTTGATGTACATGATGAAATCTCTTGCGGTGTGACGTTTCCAGATAAATCCTCATATTTAGCCTTTGATTTGACTGTATTAAACTCAATAAGTATTTCATCAAGTTGATTTAAAAA
>NZ_CBABQS010000025.1:0-53535 GCF_964672035.1 Arcicella sp. | reverse complement strand
AACACAAAGCAATATTTAACCAAAAGAGAGGTTTGTCAGAAATTTAAAGATAATATCGAAAAATATGTCACTTTCGATGATAAAAGACCTAAATGGAGCTATCTTATCAAAGGAAGAATTTGACCAACTTATTATTTACACGTTACTTAGCAGGTTTTGATGTGTAATTAGTGAATAATTAATAGAGAATAATTAATAGTTTAATTTGAAGAAAACACTCCCTCTTGGGTAAACGTATCCGACTTTCAACTATTAACTATTCTCTAATAACTATCAACTATTCTACATTCCCCCAGAAATAAAATTCTGTAAATGATTAATCGTATCTTTTTGGTCTTCAATAATGTAACGCACCACATCACCCATCGAAACTAAACCCACTACGTGACTTTCTGCTATCACGGGTAAATATCTAATGTGTTTGTCCGACATCAATTCCATACATCTTTCAATGGTATCTTCAAATTTTACGGTAGCTGGCGAAGCTTGCATAATTTCCGAAACCAATGTATCGTGCGAGTGTCTTCCTTTCACAATTACCTTCTGAGCGTAATCTCGCTCTGTAACAACCCCCACAAATTTATCATTGTCATACACAACCAACGCTCCAATATTTTTTTGAACCATAATTTCCAAGGCATCATATACCGTTTTTGAGCCATCAATAACCGTCACGGTATTTCCTTTGTGATAAATAAGATTGGAGACTTTTTTCATAATGACATTGATTTTAGTTTTTAGGAAGTAAAATTTATACATATTATTTGATAAATGCAAATAATATTACACTTGAAAAACTCCAACCTTAAAATCTTTCGTAATCGGTGCGTGATTTGCGGCTTCAATACCTTTTGAAATTACTTTCCGAGTATCCAAAGGCTCAATTATTTCATCCACCCACAACCTTGCAGCGGCATAATAAGGCGTGGTTTGAACGTTGTATCTATCCATAATTCCCTTCAAAATTCCGTCCTCTTCCTCTTTCGTGAATTCTTTCCCCTTGGCTTTCATCGAAGCAATTTGCGTTTGTAGAAGCGTTTTTGCGGCTTGCTCCCCACCCATCACAGCAATTTTTGCAGAATGCCAAGCGTAAATAAAACTCGGATTATACGCCTTCCCGCACATGGCATAGTTGCCCGCACCGTATGAATTTCCGATAATTATGGTGAATTTTGGGACGATAGAATTGGAAACGGCATTCACCATTTTTGCCCCATCTTTCGTAATCCCAGAATGTTCCGACCGACTGCCAACCATGAAACCCGTAACATCTTGCAAGAAAACCAAGGGGATTCTTTTCTGGTTACAATTCATAATAAATCGAGCGGATTTATCAGCTGAATCGTTATAAATTACGCCCCCAATTTGTACTTCTCCTTTGGCACTTTTCACGACCATTCGCTGATTTGCTACAATTCCTACTGCCCAACCATCAATACGTGCGTAGCCACAAATGATGGTTTTACCGTAATCTTTTTTGAATTCGTCAAACTCAGAATTATCCACCAAACGCTCAATAATATCGAGCATATTATAAGGTTTTGTTCTTAATTCTGGAAAAATATCTAAGATTTCTTCGGGATTTTTGGTGGGTAAATGTGCCTCTGTACGATTGAATCCCGCATTTGGCAATTCTCCCATTTTACCAATTGTTCTTTTTACGTGGTCTAAACATTCTTGTTCGGTTTTGAACTTATAATCGGCAATGCCTGAAATTTCGGTGTGCGTAACGGCTCCGCCCAACGTTTCTGCGTCAATGTTTTCACCAACGGCCGCTTTGACCAGATAAGGTCCTGCCAAAAATATTGAACTTTGTCCTTCTACCATCAATGTTTCGTCCGACATAATGGGCAAATATGCTCCACCCGCCACGCAACTGCCCAAAACGGCTGAAATTTGGGTAATTCCCATCGCACTCATTAAAGAATTATTGTAAAAAACTCTTCCAAAATGCTCACGATCGGGGAAGATTTCGTCTTGCATCGGTAAAAAAACGCCTGCACTATCCACCAAATAAATAATGGGCAAATGGTTTTGCATCGCAATTTCTTGGAGGCGCAAATTCTTTTTGCCCGTAATTGGAAAATAGGCTCCAGCCTTTACCGTTTGGTCATTTGCCACGATAACGCACAGTCTGCCAGACACATAGCCTAAACCACCCACCGTTCCACCCGCAGGACAACCGCCATGTTCGGCATACATTTCGTAGCCCACAAATGCACCAATTTCTAAGAATTCTGTATTGTCATCGATCAAATAATCAATGCGTTCACGGGCGACGAGTTTACCTCTGTCGTGTTGTTTTTGAATATTTTTGAGTCCTCCGCCCAATTTGATGGTTTCCAAACGTAGCTTTCTTTCTTCCAAAAGACTTTGGTGGGCGGTTTGATTTTGGTTGTTCATAGTTTTGTTGAAGATTGTTGTGAATTTTTGCAAGATAAGTTTTTTTGGGAAATGTAGTTTATGTTTGATTGATTTTTCATTGGATTTTTTGGACATTGCGTTAATCAGAGTTTATCACAAAGTTTCACAGGTTTTTTTATTCTTCATTAGTGAAACTTTATATAAAACTCTGTGAGACTCTGAGTAACTTTCACCTTTCACCTTTTAACAAATAACTGGATTTAATAACGACTAATCAGGCTTAAATGCTTATTTTTGAGTTCTGAAAGGCAAAATGTTAGAGGCAACGATTAGGAAAGAGTGTTCTTTTAAATCACTAATTCCTACCAACCAAGTTCTAACCCTAAATAATGAACCCAAACGAATTTTTATCCAAACTTTATAAATACGAAATCAAAATTCGCAAGGCGGTAACTTCGCAAATGCGGGGAAATTTCCATTCTATTTTTAAAGGTTCAGGCTTGGAATTCAGCGATTTACGATTGTATCAATACGGTGATGATGTGCGACTTATCGACTGGAATACCTCCGCCAAAGGACACGGAACGTTCGTGAAAATATTTAAAGAAGAGAAAGAACAAACGGTATTTTTTGTGGTTGATGTGAGTGCTTCGCAAAATGTTGGGCGGTCCGACCGTTCAAAATTAGATACCATCAAAGAGATTTGTGGCGTTTTGACTTTATCAGCCATTAAGGAGGCAAGTCACGTGGGATTATTGTGTTTTTCTGACCAAAAAGAGAAATATATTAAACCCGCTAATACCCTAAAACACGGTTACAGAACGATTTTGGAGCTTTTTAAGCTAAAAGCAGAATCCACAGGAACAAATCTTAAAAAAATGATTTTGTTTACGTTGGACGTATTGAAACGCAGGAGTTTAGTAATTTTGGTATCTGATTTTATTGATACAGGTTACGAAGAAAACCTAAAAGCCCTCGCCCGAAGACATGATTTAATTGTGATTCATCTCTACGACCAACGAGAAACTAATTTGCCACGTTTGGGTATTATTCCCGTATTTGATACAGAAAGTAGAAAAACGATTTGGATTAATGCTTCTTCCAATTGGTTTAGAAATAGAATGAAAGATTTATTTGAGAAAAATTCGGAACAATTAGACCAAATATGTAAGCAAAACCGAGCCAATTATTTAGCCATTGATGCCTCGGAGGATTATGTGCCTAAATTGATTAAGTTGTTTCGGGTTAGGAAGTAGATTTTTTTAGCGTAAAAGTTTTAGAGAATAATGAATACATATTATAAGTCAATAATTCGGACATTTCATCATAGATTACAAATAAAAAATAACACATTGTTTTTGGGTCCAATGGTTATCCTCTATGTCCTATTCTCGCTTTTCTATTCATTTTCTACATCGGCCCAAATCCCCAGTTGGACACCACCCAAGGGCAAGTTTCTGAGTGATAGTGTAAAAGTGGGTTTACCCGTAAAATATGCCCTCAGTTATCGACATACGGCAACTGCGGATATTTTTTTTCCTGATTCTTCTTATAATTTTACTCCTTTTGAATTGGTTAAACGGGAATATTTTAATACCATCACCGATGAAAATGGGAGTTTGGACAGTGTAGTTTATACCCTCATTTCTTTTGAAGTTTGGCCCGTACAGGAGTTGAGTTTGCCCGTGTATGTGCTTTCTAAGCGTGATTGTACTCGTGTATTTGCCCCAATTGATTACGTGATTTTGAATAGTATTATCAAATCTGATGTGAGCATTGATACACTTTCACTCAAAAAAGATACTCGCCTCATTCCTATTGCTCGACAAGTTAATTTTCCATTAATTTTCTTGGTTATTATTGGCTTACTGCTAATGGTTGGGATGGTCTTTTGGTTTTTTGGAAAGCCTATCCGCCGACAGATTAAGCTCTTTAATTTTAAAAGACGATATGATGATTTTAGGAAACTTTTTCAACGCCTTAGTCGAGGAACGGATGATGCAAAAAAGCGTTTAGAGAATATTGAAAAGGCCGTAGTACTTTGGAAAAAGTACATTGAACGCATTGAAGACAAACCATTTACCACTTTTACAACCAAAGAAATTTTAGATAATCTCAAAGATAATCGTTTGTCGGATGCCCTTCGAGAAATTGATGCCACTGTTTATGGAGGTGTATATTCCAGTAAAACAATTGCATCTTTGCAGATACTTCAAGAACTGGCGGAAGGGCTTTATCGTGAACGCAGACTTGAGTTAGGGCTTAGTTCATAAAACGATACACGGAGAACGGTAAAAGGTAAACGGGGAATAGTAAACAGGGAGTAATTCTCCATAGAACCGTTAATTGTGGAACATTCTCCGTTCACCGTAAACCGTTTACCGAAAGATATGACAGATTGGTTTTCAAAATATTGGTTTCTCCCATCCACCTTTTCGAGTTTCGATTGGGCGCATCCCCTATATCTTTATATTTTACCGGCTATTCCAATCCTTTTCCTTTTGCGTGATTGGCTTCGGAGTAATTCTACTCAAAAACTCAATGTGGCATTTCCTGCCAATGATATTCAGTCAAATTGGATTAGTTTTTTGCGTTTTATTCCTGGTATTTTCTTGATGTTTACGATTGCGTTAATTATTATTGCGTTGGCTCGTCCGCAACGTTCAATGGCTGAATCCGACCAATTCGCTGAGGGAATTGACATTATGTTGGCGATGGATATTTCTAAATCAATGGACAACAAAGATATTCCTCCAAGTCGTTTATCAGTGGCTAAAAATGTGGCAAATGAGTTCATCAAAGGGCGTTCGCAAGACCGAATAGGACTCGTAATTTTCTCGGGAGAACCCTATTCTCTTTGTCCATTAACTACTGATTATGAAATGCTTAACGAATATATTGAAGACATCTCTTCAAATCTTATCACGATTTCTGGAACGGCCGTTGGCAATGCTTTGGGAATGTGTATCAATCGTTTAAGAGATATTAAATCAAAAAGTAAAGTAGCAATTTTGATTTCCGATGGCGACAATACTGCTGGAAATCTCGACCCTGTTACCTCCGCTCAATTGGCAAAAGCATTTGGGGTGCGAGTATATACCGTGGCGGTGGGAAGCGACAAAAATACGACCGATAAAGTGGATGAAGGCACGCTAAGAGAGATTGCCAGAATTAGCGAAGGGAAATTTTTTCGTGCCACAGATGCCCGTTCTTTAGAAAATATTTTTAAGGAAATTAACCGTTTAGAAAAAGTAGAAATTAAGCAGAATAATTACCGAAATGTCCAAGATTTTTATCATCCCTACTTACGTTGGGCAATTGTATTTTTCTTAATTTCCTTTGCTTTTAAAAGTACATTTATGGGGAATATTTTGGAAGATTAAAGGTAAAGGTTGTCGGTGACAGCCTTTTAACATTTATACCAGTAAACGAAAGCGCTTTTCTTAAAAAACAAATTCAGTAATTCAATAAATAACTTCTTATTAAATGTTTTACGACCGATATTTATACTTTTATTACAAAAAAATCATAAAATAATTTAATAAAATTATTAATTTACACTACAATAAAACGTTAAACTTACCAATAGCGGTTCGCCGACTGACTAATAACAGATAAATAATAACCAGTAAATCCCCAACTATGGAAATCCAAAACCCAATCAAATCATCTGCCAACAAGCAAAAAGTATTAATCGAAATTGCTTGGGAAACTTGTAACCAAGTGGGTGGAATCTACACCGTTATCCGAACAAAAGTGCCTTCTATGGTAGAAAAATGGGGAGATAATTATTTTCTTTTAGGTCCTTATTTCCCGCAAACTGCCTCAGCTGAATTCGAACCAGTTGAAGATTTAGACGATTCTATTGTCGGAAAAACCATTCAGAAAATGAGACAGGCGGGTTTAGGCGTACATTACGGCTATTGGCTTATTACGGGTAAACCCAAAATTATTTTATTTGATTTAAATTCGATTACTGATAAAATTAATGAATTGAAGGGGCGACTTTGGGAGTTTCATCAAGTTTCGACTATCAACGTTGAGGAAATCGTAAATCAGACGATTTTATTTGGTGAAATGATTCGTGTTTTCTTAACTGAATTATGCCAAGAGCAAGCGAATAAGGCTGAAATAGTGGCGCACATTCACGAATGGATGGCCGCAACGTGTATTCCTGATTTGAAAAAAGATGGCGTAAAAATTGCCACAGTTTTCACGACTCACGCTACCATGTTGGGTCGTTATTTAGCAGGAAATGTGCCCAATTTTTACGATAAACTCCACACTTTCAACTGGTTAGATGAAGCAAGGCATTATGGAATAGAAACCCAAGCAACCATCGAACGTTTGGCAGCAAATCTCTGCAACGTCATGACGACCGTGAGTGATGTGACCGCCCGTGAATGTGAATTTTTATTGGGTAAAGTTCCTGATTTGATTCTACCAAACGGACTCAATATCACCCGTTTCTCGGCGATGCACGAACACCAGAATCTTCATACCAAATTTAAAGATAAAATCAATGAATTTGTGATGGGGCATTTCTTTCAAAGTCAACCATTCGACCTTGAAAAAACCTTGTATTTCTTTACTTCAGGGCGTTATGAATTCTCCAATAAAGGTTATGACATCACTTTAGAAGCCCTTGCAAGACTGAATTATAAGATGAAACAAGCAAAAATTGACAAGACGGTAGTGATGTTTTTTATTACCAAACAACCTTTCCATTCCATTGACCCAGAAGTGTTGCAATCAAGGGCGGTAATGGATGAAATTCATGAAACTTGTAATGCTATCGAAAAACAAATTGGGGAAAAACTCTTCCAAGCATCAGCCTCGGCAACGGACTTGAAAATGCCCGATTTGAATGAATTTATTGACGAATATTGGCGTTTGCGTTTGCGCAGAACTATCCAAACTTGGAAGACCAACAAACGCCCAAAAGTGGTTACGCATTTACTTAAACAAGAAGATGGCATCACGAATTATACTCGCAAAGCTAATTTGATGAATAATCCTGAAGATAGGGTTAAAATTGTGTATCATCCCGACTTTATTGTTTCGACCAATCCACTTTTTGGCTTAGATTATGGTCAATTTGTGCGAGGTTGCAATTTAGGTGTTTTCCCAAGTTACTATGAACCGTGGGGATACACGCCTTTAGAATGTATTGCCCGTGGTGTGCCTACGATTACTTCTGACCTTTCGGGTTTTGGGGATTATATGATGCAAATCATGCGTGATTACGAGCAATGGGGCGTAATGGTAGTCAATCGGACTTCGCAAGATTTCCATAAAGCAGCCGAACAATTATCAGAAATGCTCTTGAAATTCGTCAAACAATCTCAACGTGAACGGATTACGCAACGTAACCGTGTAGAAAGTATTTCCGAAACTTTTGACTGGATAAATCTAAGAAGTTATTACGATACCGCCCATGATTTAGCTTTGAAGCGGAAGAAATAAAAGTAATTAACCCAGTTAGCGGTTTTCTATAAATTTAAAACAATAATAGAGGCAAAGGTTTTTACACCTTCGCCTCTATTATTACAAACGAAATTATTGAAATTTGACTTTTTACTTATTTTATTAAAATCTGGACTTTAATTCTATGCAAATCCCCAAACCATTTCGTTTAAAAAGAGCACAATTTCTAATAAAATGAAAAAGCAAATCTTGTCATTCTTATTCATACTATTTACAACGGTTCAAATGATTGCTCAAACTGAAACCGTAAAACTTCCAGCGGTTGCTAAGCAAATTGATTCGATGATTGAACATGACCAATCCGTTGCGAAACGACACATTGATTTTATGAATCAGAATGTAAAAAATGACTCGCCAGAAATGAAAAACCTGATGGATGAATGGAAATCAGTGGGTGATACAGACAAAATTCAACTCAAAACGCTTTTCAAAGAAAATGGTTTTTTGGGATACAGAGAAGTGGGCGAACAAAGCTCTCATAATTTTTTGCAAATGGTTCAACGTTTTGATGATGATGCCGTATTTCAACAAGATGTTTTGGTTGAAATGAAAAAACACATTGACAAAATCAATGCAAATCCCATCGAATTTGCGTATTTGACCGATAGGGTCAACTTCAATCAAGGAAAGCCACAAGTGTACGGAACTCAGCTTAAAATTAACGAAAAAGGCACTGGCTATGAACCCAAAATTGTTATTGACCCGCCAAATCTCAACAAAAGAAGAGCAGAAGTGGGCTTAGGAACGATTGAAGAAGCAATTTTGGTTATGAATAGACATTTTGCAACGAGTTTAAAAAAATAATATAAATGAACAAATTATTCCTAAAATCAGGAGCCATATTAGCAGGTTTATCCATTGCCTTGGGTGCCTTTGGCGCTCACGCTTTTAAAGTAGCCTTGGAAGCATCCAGTCGTACTGAAACTTATGAAACAGCAGCTCGATACCAAATGTACGGTGCTTTGACATTGATATTCGTGGGGATTTTGACCGATAAAATTTCCCATAAATTTCTCACATGGGCGGGTTATGCCTTTATCGTTGGCACTATAATTTTCTCAGGTTCACTCTATCTCATTTGTGCTACGGGCGTAACGATGTGGGGAGCAGTCGCACCCATTGGCGGAATGAGTTTGATGATAGGTTGGATTTTGTTCTTTATGGGAGTTTTAAGGAAATAAATTCCATTGCGGACTCATCCGTGGTCTAACATTACAATCTAAAAAAAGGAACAAACTATCAAACTTATTCGTTAGAAAAAAAAGGGTAAAAACCCGATTTCCCTTTACGTTAAATTCACTATGCAAATCAACCAACTTACGCTTTCAGAAGTAAATCAATTCTCGTCGTTATTTTTAGACTTCATTCAGCAATCTCCCAAAATTACGGAATTTTCTGGTAATTATCCTGATATTCAAGGGTTTAATAAACAAATTGCACTCAAAAAATTCGACGTAGAAAAGCGAAAAGTATTGGTTGAAACCCTCAAAAAGCAATACAAAAACCTTTCAAATCAACCTGATTTAGATATTCTTCTACAGGAAAATACCTTCACCGTAACAACAGGACATCAATTAAACATCTTCACAGGGCCTTTATACGTAGTCTTCAAAATGATTACGACCATCAATTTGGCGTATAAATTGAAAAGTTATTTTCCAGAATATAATTTCGTTCCTGTGTATTGGATGGCGAGTGAAGACCATGATTTTGCAGAAATCAATCACTTCTCCTTATTTGGTAAAAATTTAGCTTGGGAAACTACTCAAAAAGGAGCAGTTGGACGAATGAATCCGAAGGAATTAGAAACCTTGATTTCAGAAATGTCTGAATGTCCAACAATTTTCAAAGATGCTTATCTAAATCATGAAACATTAGCAAATGCCGCCCGATGTTACGCCCATGAACTATTTGGTAATCAGGGACTTATCTGCATTGATGCCGATGATAGAGATTTAAAAAGACAATTTATTCCAATCATTAAAAACGATTTATTAAATCATTCTGCCTTCGACATTGTCTCGAAAACGACCAAAGATTTAGAAAATTTAGGCTACAAAACGCAAATTGTTCCCAGAGAAATTAACTTTTTCTACCTCACAGACGGCGTGCGTGAACGCATTACGAAAGAGGGAGATTTATACAAAGTATTGAATACCGATATTCAATTTTCGGAAGCTGAAATATTGTATTTATTAGAAACTGAACCTGAAAGATTTAGTCCAAATGTGGTGTTACGTCCTGTGTATGAGGAAGTTATTTTACCCAATTTAGCCTACATCGGTGGCCCCTCTGAAGTGCCATATTGGTTGCAATTGAAAGGAATATTTGATTTTCACAATGTAGAATTCCCCATTTTAATGCCTCGAAATTTTGGGATGATTATCAATAAATCAACCGCTAAGAGAATTGAGAAATTAGGACTTTCAGCGAACGATTTATTCTTGGATGAAATAACCCTGAAAAAGAATTTTGTAGAGCGTAATTCGCAAAATTCATTGAGCTTAACGACTGAAAGTCAAGCGTTTGCTAATGTTTTTGACAAGATTTTAGAGAAAGCCGTGAAGGTAGATAAAACTTTGGAAGGAGCCGTGAAAGGTGAGCAACAAAAGGTTTTGAATGCTTTAGAAAACCTTGAAAAACGCCTCAAAAAAGCCGAAGAACGCAATCAAGAAACGGAAGTAAATCAACTTTTGGGGGTAAAACAAAAACTATTTCCAAATGGCGTACCACAGGAAAGAGCCGAGAATTTCTTAAATTTTTATCTCAATAATCCAGCATTTATAAGTCAAGTAGCTAAATCCTTTGACCCGCTGGATTTTAGTTTTAATATTTTAATTGAAGAGTAGTAGTGTTTGTCATTGCGTCCGCAGGGAAGCAATCTGTTGGCTTACGGGAAGAAGTATTTAAACACTTTTGCATCAGTCCAACAGATTGCTTACCTACGGTCGCAATGACAGAACTCATATATTATCACGGAATTGGCAATACTTTACTTTCTTTAAAAGTCGAAAGAATTACCATTGTTTGTGTTCCTGCTACTTCTTCAATTTCGTTAATTTTCTCCAACATTAATTTCTGATAAGACGAAATATCCTTCGCAATTATCTTCAAAAGAAAATCTCCAGAACCCGTAACGTGGTGACATTCAATTACTTCTGGAATTAAATTTACTTGAGAAACAAACGATTCGGTTACTTGTTTTTTATGTCCAGTTAAGGTAATTGTTACGAAAGTTGTTACGCCCAAACCCACTTTATCACGGTTCAATTGTGCGTGATAGCTCTCAATAATCCCTGCCGTTTCTAATTTCTTCACTCTTTCTAAAGTCGGAGCGGGTGATAGACCTATTTCTTTTGATAATTGGGCATTCGTTATTTTAGCATTTTGCTGTAAAATCTCCAATACTTTATGATCAATCTGATCCAATTTAATACTCATTTTATTAGTTGTTTAGAATTTTGAATCTACATAGACAACTTGGGTAACATAGACAAAATAGCCATAATTTTACCGTTCTACATAGTTGGTAATTTTTTAAAAAGATACGTTTTTATGATTGGCAAATAATGGTGGGACAGGATTTTAGAACAAAGCTAAATACTTTCTTTGAGATATTCTAAGAAATTTTACAAAAATACAATATGAGAGAATATTATTTTTATTAAGCGGTCATTTTCAAGTAAAAGCGGTATAAAATTTTGCAAAAACAGAATTTATAGATTCATTTATAAAAAATCTAAACAAAATCTTATTCCGTATAACTACTCAATTTCGCTTAGAAATCTTATTTAACGAAATTTTCTTTTGCAATGTACATTTAAAACGGGCATCATCTACCACGCTTTTTGCCCGATGTTTTGTCGCCCGACCTTGCACACGCTCACGCCACATACGGAAAGAAGATGGCTTCATTTCCTTACGCATTACTTCAATAACTTCTTGTTCTTTCAGTCCAAATTGGGCAGTGATTGCATCAAAAGGCGTGCGGTCTTCCCATGCCATTTCTACGATGCGGTCAATTTCTTGGTCGGTGAGAATGATTTGTTGTGTTTTCATGAAATGTTAACCGCTTGAGGGGGAAAATTGTTAGGCACAAAGTGTCAAAATTCCATAAAATAAGAGATAAAACGTTCTATTTTACGGTAAAATCAGGGTTTTGAACTGTAAAATCCGTAAATTTGAATCTGCCCAAATCTCATTTATTTAATATTTTTTACCCTATATAAAATGAGCCAAAATAATAAGCTACTCCTCAAAGTAGCATTTACCCTGGTTTCATTATTACTACTTTTATTATGGTTTGGCTTCAAAAGATATAAAGACTTATGCCAGATTTGGATCGTTAAAGAATAATGCGAAGTACGATTATTTAGTACCATCTTTTATAATTTGCCCCAGAGACAGCCCTAAATTGGTTTATATTTTTGACAACGATGGTACATTAAGCGTGATTCTAAAACTGAAAGATACCGATAGTACCAGATTGCATAACTTGAAATTCTATTTACAGCAGTTTCAAAATGATATAAATTAAGCCCTTTTTGCGTATTATTAAGCGTTTTAAATCGCAAATGGTGTAATTTTGTAATTCAAATTTTTAATAAAATCAAGATAAGAAATAGATTGTTTGGGAATGTGCAAGCAATAATGACGAGTTTAGACAAGTTAAAGCGTAATATTGACCTCAAAAAGGTCAACTACACTAAAACTAAATAATAGATAAAGAACGAACGCATGGCAGAAGAAGAAAAAAAATCACTGAATTTCCTTGAACAAATTGTAGAAGAAGATTTAGCAGCGGGTAAAAATAACGGACGTATTCTTACCCGTTTTCCACCTGAACCAAACGGTTATTTACACATTGGGCACGCAAAATCTATCTGTTTAAATTTCGGTTTGGCAGCAAAATACGGCGGACAAACCAATCTCCGTTTTGACGATACCAATCCTGAAAAAGAAGAAACTGAATACGTGGATTCTATTAAAGCCGATGTAAAATGGTTAGGCTTTAATTGGACAAATAACCAAGAATTATACGCCTCAGATTATTTTGAAAAACTTTATCAGTTTGCGGTAGAACTCATCAAAAAGAATTTGGCTTACGTGGATGACCAACCCGCTGAGATGATTGCGGCTCAAAAAGGAAATCCAAATTTGTCAGGTGATGATAGTCCATTTCGATACCGTCCAATTGCTGAAAACCTTGATTTGTTTGCCCGTATGCGGGCGGGAGAATTTGAGGATGGAGCGAAAGTTTTGCGAGCAAAAATCGACATGGCTCACCCAAATATGCACATGAGAGATCCACTCATGTATCGTATCAGACACGTCGAACATCACCGTACGGGTAATGCTTGGTGTATTTATCCGATGTATGATTTTGCCCACGGACAGTCGGATTCGGTTGAAGAAATTACACATTCAATCTGTACTTTAGAGTTTGATGTGCATCGTCCATTGTACGATTGGTTTATCGAAAAATTAAATATTTTCCCGTCTCAACAATACGAATTTGCCCGTTTAAACCTCACGCATACCGTGATGAGTAAGCGTAAATTATTGCAATTGGTACAAGAAGGCATCGTTTCAAGTTGGGATGATCCTCGAATGCCTACTATTTCGGGTTTACGCCGTCGTGGGTTTACGCCTGCATCGGTTCGTAATTTTTGCGAAAAAATTGGCGTTGGCAAACGTGAAAATTTGATTGACGTAGGCGTTTTGGATTTTTGTGTGAGAGAAGATTTGAATAAATCAGCGGCCCGTGTAATGGCCGTGCTTGACCCTTTAAAAGTGGTCATTACCAATTATCCAAAGGAGCAAACGGAAGAATTGTCCATCGAAAACAATCCAGAAGATATCGAGTCAGGCAATCGAATTGTGCCTTTTAGTCGTGAGATTTATATCGAAAGAGATGATTTCATGGAAGAACCCATGAAGAAGTTTTTCCGTCTTGGGCCTGGTTTAATGGTACGTTTGAAAGGAGCATACATTATCAAATGCGATGATTTTGTGAAAGATGAATTTGGCAATATTACGGAATTACATTGTAGTTATTTTCCAGAAAGCCGTTCGGGTTCGGATACTTCGGGCATTAGTGTAAAAGGCGTAATTCATTGGGTTTCAGCACCTCACGCAATTACTGCCGAGGTTCGTTTATACGATAGATTATTGATTTTGGAGGATGCTTCGCAGGTAGGAGATGATTTTAAGAAATTTATTAATCCAGATTCGTTGACAATTTTACCCCACGTTTATCTTGAACCAAGTTTGAAAGAGTCTAAAATCGGAACGAATTATCAATTTATGCGAAAAGGCTATTTCTGTTTAGATACGGATTCAACGGCTGAACATTTGGTATTCAATCGTACCGTTGGTTTGAAGGATAGTTTCAAGAAATAAGTTTCAACAATATAGTATTCAAAGAAATGCCCAAATTCAATAATTTGGGCATTTCTTTGAATATTCATTAATAATTCGCCTGATAATCGATCGTAAGCACAATCACTGAAAGGTTATCTTTACTTACTTTCACTGGAAAAATATTTCCATCCGCATCAAACTGATTAGCATAAAGTCCTTTTTCTCCCTCTTTCACAAAAAGCGAATATTTGCCTTCGGGTAATTCTACACAAAACTTCCCATCCGCATCAGATTTTATGGATTTAACAAAACCCGTTACAATTGCTTTGTAGAATCCATTTTGCAAGGTTGCTTGTTGCGTATTCGTAAGTTCGTACACCAAAAGCTCTCGTTGGACAGCTTTTGGTTTCGGTACTTGCAGGTCGGGCGAAGGCATTAAATTGCCTGATTTCCAAATAATTGACCCGCAAATTCCCTGATTCGGCGTTTCGATCGAATCTTTAGGTTCAATAATTTTGGGAGCAATTATTTTTACTCGTTTTACTTTCCTGGTTATCTTCTTTTTTGATTTTTGGCTGAAAGAAAGTGCTGTCAGGAAGCATAAATAAAGAATGAAGATGTATTTTATTTTCATGAGAATATTAATTTCTTTTAAACAACGAATCTACAAATTCTTTCTTGTTAAAAACCTGTAAATCTTCAATCTTCTCGCCTACGCCAATGTATTTGACGGGGATTTTTAATTGGTCAGAAATTCCGATAACAACGCCTCCTTTGGCGGTTCCGTCTAATTTAGTAATGGCAAGAGCAGTAATTTCGGTCGTTTTCGTAAATTCTTGAGCTTGGATAAAAGCATTTTGACCTGTTGAACCATCCAATACTAAAAGTACTTCGTGTGGTGCGTCTGGCAAAAATTTCTGCATTACCCGCTTGATTTTTGAAAGTTCGTTCATCAAGTTTACTTTGTTGTGCAGACGCCCTGCGGTGTCGATGATTACTACATCGGCATTTTGTTCAACTGCTTGTTTTACAGCATCATAAGCCACCGCAGCGGGGTCTGTATTCATCCCGTGGTCAATTACCTGAATACCCACTCGTTGCCCCCAAAGTTTGAGTTGGTCAACGGCGGCGGCTCTGAAAGTATCGCCCGCACCCAAAATTACTTTGTTGCCTGCTTTATGAAATTGCGATGCTAATTTACCAATAGTCGTGGTTTTACCCACACCATTTACGCCCACCACCATAATTACATAAGGTTTTACGTCGGGAATTTTAAAAGCATTTTCAATATCGTTTGATTTATTTTGTGCTAATAACTCAGCGATTTCTTCTCGCAAAATAATATCTAACTCACTGGTATTGAGGAACTTGTCTCTTGCAACTCGCTCTTCAATTCTTTTAATAATTTTGAGGGTTGTATCCACGCCAACGTCAGACGTAATCAAGATTTCTTCTAATTCATCCAACACTTCCTCATCAACTTTCGACTTACCAACTACGGCACGATTAAGTTTCGAGAAAATTCCTTCTTTCGTTTTTTCTAATCCTTTATCGAGGGTTTCTTTTTCCTCGGTATTTAAAACTTCTTTTTTCTTAAAAAAATCAAATAAACCCATTATTATTTATCAGTTATCAGTCAGTAGTTATCCGCAAATAATTTTGACTGCGTGTAAATTTTTATGATTGTGTTGTGATGTCCTACAACATTATTTCAATACTTACAAATTTACACTTACAAATCTTATACCGATACCTTAAATCTAAAATACTTTTAATTTTAAACAACAAAAGCCTTCACACGAGGCAAAGGCTTTTGAAAATCTATTTTTTTATCAGAAAACTAAACCATCTCTATTTTATTTCCCATACGTTTACGTTCTCCTGCTTCCAAGAAAATTTTACGGATACGGATAGATTTTGGTGTAATTTCTAAATATTCATCCTTTTGGATATATTCCATTGATTCTTCCAAAGAGAAGTTCAATTTTGGCGCAATTTTCACGTTATTATCCGTACCAGAAGCACGCATATTCGTTAATTGTTTCGCAGTTTGAACGTTGACTTCGATGTCATTTTGACGATTGTGTTCTCCAATTACCATTCCAGTATAAACTTCCTGCGTTGGGTCGATGAAGAATACACCACGGTCTTGTAATTTATCAATTGAATATGGCGTTGCAGCACCTGAATTCATCGAGATTAATGAACCGTTGATACGTCCAGCAATTACGCCCTTGTATGGTTCATAAGCCTTGAAACGGTGAGCCATGATTGCTTCTCCGAAAGTAGCAGTCAATACTCTTGAACGCATACCAATCAAACCACGTGAAGGAATGTTGAATTCTAAATGTTGTAAATCACCTTTTGGCTCCATGATTAACAATTCACCTTTTCCTTGCGTAGCAATTTCAATTACTTTACCCGCTGATTCTTCTGGAACGTCAACTACTAAGATTTCAACTGGCTCTAAACGTTCGCCGTTCTCACCTTCTTTGAAAATTACTTGTGGCTGTCCAACTTGTAATTCATATCCTTCACGACGCATCGTTTCGATAAGAACCGACAAGTGAAGAATACCACGACCAAATACTAAGAATTTATCTTCAGAACTTGTTGTTTGAACTTTCAAGGCTAAGTTTTTCTCAGTTTCTTTGAACAAACGATCACGTAAGTGACGAGAGGTTACAAATTTACCTTCTTTACCGTAGAATGGCGAGTTATTGATGGTAAACAACATATTCATGGTTGGCTCATCAATCGAGATTCTTGGTAATGCTTCTGGTGTTTCGTAATCAGTAACTGTATCACCGATTTCAAAATCTTCGATACCCGTCATTGCACAAATTTCTCCTGAAGAAACTTCGCTTACTTTTATCCTTCCAAGACCTTCAAATACTTGAAGTTCTTTAATTTTCATTCTTTTTACCGAACCGTCTGCCTTCATTAAAGCTACTTGCATACCCTCTTTGAAAGTTCCACGATGCACACGACCGATAGCGATACGACCTACGAAAGATGAATAATCCAATGATGTAATTTGCATCTGTGGAATACCTTCGTTGGTTGCTGCTGGAGGAATACTGGCGATAATTACGTCTAATAATTCGGTAATATCTTCCGTTCTGCGTTTCCAGTCTGTACTCATCCATCCTTGTTTAGACGAACCATAAAGCGTTTGGAAATCCAATTGGTCTTCAGTTGCTCCTAAGTTGAACATTAAGTCAAAAACTTGCTCATGTACTTCGTCAGGACGACAGTTTTCTTTATCTACTTTATTGATAATTACGATTGGTTTCAATCCTAAATCAAGTGCTTTACCTAATACGAAACGAGTTTGTGGCATTGGACCTTCAAAAGCATCTACCAAAAGGCAAACACCATCAGCCAACTTCAATACACGCTCAACCTCACCCCCAAAGTCGGAGTGACCAGGTGTATCAATAATATTAATTTTTACGCCATTATAGCGAACAGATACGTTTTTTGAAACGATTGTGATACCACGTTCACGCTCCAAATCGTTGCTGTCGAGGATTAAATCTCCGAATTCTTGGTTATCACGAAATAACTTTGAAGCGTGGATGATTTTATCGACAAGGGTAGTTTTACCGTGGTCAACGTGGGCGATAATGGCAATGTTACGGATGCTTTCCATGAATTCAATTTGAAAATTTGATGATTTCTGATTCAGCAAAAAATGCTTTAAAATCTGTAAAATATTGTCTTTTTAATCAGACGTATCAAATTCAATTTGGTAGTTAACTTTAGATTGATTTGATATAATTTTAGATTCATAAAATCAGGGTGCAAAGGTACGGATATTTTCTTAGAAAAGTGCTATTTGAAGGAAAAAATAATGAAGAATTAATTTGGAAGTATTATTTGCCGTTTTAAAGGCTAAGTTGTTGTAAATCAACGGATAAAAGCCATTTTTATTATAAGATTATTCCTGTTTTTAATTAGACTATTTTTGGGAAAATGATAAAAATGCAATTTATTATTTCACCCCTCTACCGGAATTTTCAACTTAACGGTGGTACCTTCCATACTTTTTGAATGAATTTCAATTTCTCCGCCTAAACTATCGGTACGTTTGCGCATATTGCCCAAGCCATTGCCCGTTTTGATATTATTTTCATCAAATCCAATGCCGTTGTCGGTAATATTTAAGATGAGGATGTCGCCGTTTCGGTTTAAATCAATCGTTACCTCATTGGCATTCGAGTATTTTACGATATTATTGATGGCTTCTTTAAATATTAAATAGAAATTGTATTGCTTTGAAGGTGAGAATTTTATATTAGGAAGGTTGTCGGAATTGAAGTGATAAAATATGTCTTTCATCTCTAACATTTCGGAAGTAAATTCTTTCATTTTCACCAAAACATTATCAAAATCATCTTCAGTTTGTTTGGTCGTCCACACAATATCACTCAAAGAACGCTGAACTTTCTGAGAGCTTTCGCCAATTTTACGAACCATATCTTTAACCGAATCTGTGCTTTTACCCATCTGATTTTCAACGACTTGACTCAAAATTCCGATGCTGCTCAACGTTGATCCAATATCATCGTGTAAGTCTCTGGCGATGCGACTTCTCATTTGTTCATTGGCTTGTAATTGTCGAATTACCTCCGCTTGGTACTTGGTTCTTTCTTTTCTGTCGCTATTAATCCGGTACGCCAAAGCGAAGGAAAGTAGCACCACTTCCAAGGCAGAACCCACTTGTAAGGCATTTCTGGTAAAATTATCACTTGGTAAAATATTGGATAATTGCATAATAAAAATCATGGCACTCACTAAAAAAACCGACCATGCAATCAGGAAAAATAGTGCCGTTTGCGAACCTTGTAGCCACACATACGTAGCAATCATTAATACATAAATAACGATAAAAAACGCCACGAAATGCAATAAAGTAATGCTCAAAGCACCCACGCCTACCCAATGGCTTATTAAACAAAGTACGATTAGGCCGATGAGTGCTTTGGTGATTTTTTGAGAAGCAGAAAAATAGCGGTCAGCATCCAGAAAAGTATTGGCAAATAATAAACCGAATGATACGCCTGAGGAGATAAAAATAGGGGTTATTCGGTTAAACCATAGCGCATTATTCCAGACAAATTCGTGTCCAATGCCTTTATTATACGCAAAAAAACAGGCAAAAGAGAAAACGTAAATAACGTAATAAATATATTCTTTACTACGAACGGTGAAATAGATAAAGAAATTAAAAATAGCCATGACCAGCATAATTCCTAAATAAATACCTTGCATTAAATCCTTTGGATGGTTGTCTTCAAAATATACTTTTAGCGGAGCGACTCGCACAGGAAAAAGCAGGGGTAAAGAATTTTGAAAACGAATATAATAAGTACAGGTTTGTTCTGAATTGAGATTAAGGTCGAATAAATAGAAATTAGTATGAAAATCTCGCTCGGAAACAGGTACATAAACCCCTGATTTTTTGTGCGTTATGTTATTGTTTGCATCAATTCTATAAATATCAATTGAGTCAATGACGGGTTCGGAGATTTCGAGATACAGTTTTTGGGAAGATTTATTTTGCAAGATAAATCTCGCCCAAATGACCGAAGCCGTTACGCCAAAATTAGGGTTTGGTTGAATACTTTGCGTAAAACGGGCGTCGATATCCGAACGTTTATGTACTTCTTCAAAATTTAAAGAGGCAGTTTTGTCTTCAAAAACCTCAATTTCACGTCCGATAACTTCGGCTTCATTGGGATTTTGAATAACAACTTTTCGTTGAGCAAAACCATCAGTTATTGTCAAGATTAGCATTAAAATCATTAAGCCATTTTGTAACTTTTTCATAAATCAAGTTTGCGTTTATATTCAAACCTACAAATAATCACGGATTTATCAAACAAAAAAGGTTCAAGCCGATGAGCTTGAACCTTTTTTGTTTGTTAGTGTGGATGCTTCTATGCGTACAAACGAAGGACGCTTATACGAGATAGATTTATTCACCTAACGACAACATCATTTGACAGTTTTTAAGGAAGTCCTCAGAAAAGTTTTGAATCAGTCTTTTACAAAAAAACTATTATTTTTACAAACACAGAAGCGCCTGTAAAACTTTCCTCTTATAAGCACTTCTAAAATTCAACTCTTACTTCCCTCCCAAAGAATTAATCCAAGCCGCAATCTTTTTTACATCTCCTTTTGGCACGTTAGTCATAGGTGCCATGGGTGTCAATTCTGGCCAGTTTTCTGGTTTTGGTTCGTAAATCAAGGCTTCAATTTGTTCGTTGGTATAATGGCGTTTGGCTACTTCTTTATACGAAGGCCCAACGGCACGTTCGCCTATTTTATGACAAGCCAAACACGTATATTTTGTCAATAATTTTGTTGCCTCCGCATCCGTCATTATTGCTAATTTCATTACTTTTGGCGTTACAGAAGTAGTTTTAGTATTCGATTTTCCTTTCGTTGCCGCCGCTACGCCCGCCGTAGTTGGCATGGCTTCTTTCATCTGATTATCGGGTGTATTTGCTTTTGCTCCCGCATCCACACGCTCACGTTCTGCCCGAGTTTTGGGCGTTACCAAAGCAATATTTGCCTTTTCGCCTTTCGGAATATTGTTTAAAGTATAGTATGCCGAAGCGTGTAATACTGGTAAATTATTCTTCGCTGAACGCACACTTTCGGGCTTAATTTCATGCACGTATCCTTCCCGTAAATCATCCACGACCAGTCTAACTTTCAGACCATTTTCAGATACTTTTGCGCCTCTCACGGCATTATCTTTACGGTTCACGATGGGACTTCCATAAACGGGGTGGTATTTATAAACGTAGCTCGAAACATCATAATTATTTACATTTTCAGCCGTTTTCTTATTGACAGGAGAGGTGAATTCAATCTCAAAACCATCTGGCATTGCTCTTACGGCTTTCATTTCAAAGGGCGTTTTACCCGTAAAAACCAAACGTTCTAAGCCAAAATCTTCCTTTCCAACCGAACCCCAACCACGGTTTGTGCCGCCTACATACATAGCGTTATCGCTTCCCCAAGCCATCCGCAATACTCCCGAACGAAAACCACTTCTGAAATCAAAAGAAGCTCCTTGATACTTTCCGGCCACTTTTTCCAAAAATACCCTCGCAATTTTAGACATTCCTTGGTCACCCACGAATAATTGTCCTTCGAAAGGCCCGAAGTTTCCTTTGGTATCTTCCGTAATAATTTCCGAAGTCGAAACGCCCAAAACACCGTGCGGCAACCAAACCGCTGGAGCTTTGATACCCATGTTTGGATAAGTCGATTTACCCATTTCATAAATCGTAGTCATGGGTTCGTTTTTGACATATTCGGGTTTTACATTTGGATTATCACGAGGGTCAACTTTGGCAGTAATCATTTCCTTACGCATTTTCACGGGCGATTCTGGACGGTCTGCCCAAGCCAACGAAGCGGGATGCCCCATAAAATCGCCTTTTTCAACGTGCGAAATAAAGCCAGAACCCATCCAATCGCCTTGATTATCTCCGTAAAAAAACTCACCATCAACCATGCCAATGCCACAAGGTGAACGCATTCCTGCGGCAAAAGGAGTCATTCTTCCATCTTCGGAAATCTTCATCGTCCAACCTCTCCAAGGCACAAAAGATTTTCCTGCCCACCAATCAGAATTTCCAAAACCCACATTTCCCGTAACATAAAAAGAGCCATCAGGACCGATTTTAGGTCCAAAAGAATATTCGTGATAATGCCCTGAGATGGGAATTTCATAAACCGTTTCATAACGTTCGGCTTTACCATCGCCATTTTTGTCTATTAGTTTGGTCAATTCGCCCCTTTGAGCCACATAAATTACCCCGTCTTTAACGGCAAGCCCCAAGATTTCGTGCAATCCAGAAGCTAATTTTTTATAGACTGGTGTTCCCCCGTTGATATTTTCAACGATATAAACATCTCCTCGACGAGTGGAAATTGCCATATCGCCATTGGGCATTTTTGCCATTCCTCCGACTTCCAACACAATGCCTTCGGGAATGGGGAGTTTTACGATTTTGTAATAATCGTTTTCAGTAGGTTCAGTTCCCTGGGCAAAAATGCTTCCTGTGGTCAAGCACGCTAATGTGAGGAGCGTGCAGGTATGTATGAATGATTTTATTTTCATGTTTTTAATAAATGAATAATGTTACGTGAAATTCCCTTTGAAACGGGTTAAAACCCGTTGTACAAAAGATTACCAAAGAACCGAATACTCAACTTTATCCTTTACAGACATTAAAAGTATCGTATTTTCTCCTGACTTTTCGATGGTTGCTACCGTTCCTGCTGGCACTTTGATGTAATAACTTTTTCCATCTATTTGATATGTATCATCCGTCAATTTGCTAATGCTTGAACCAACTGCCAAACGGCACATCATTGGTTTTGTGGCATTTGCATTTTTTACACTTAAAGTACGAGTCAGGTATTTTCCATCGGTAATTCTGATTTGGTCTTCCACGTCCGAACCATAAATTTTATAACGAAAAGTTGGGAGATTATCCTCATTCAAATCGTAGCCTAAACCACGATAATTTGAACTTTCGATGGGTGCTTCGGTAAATGTTCCTTTTGAATCATTTGAAACAAAAATTTGTGCATCCGTTAAGGCTAAAATTGCTCCCCGTGGACGAGAAGAACCGTCTCCCCGATTGTCCCACATTGGGGAAGTATCCAAGAAATCTCCTTTCCAAATTTGGGCAATTGCTCCATTTGAAAGGTCGTAAGTATAATGCAGTTTATCCTGATTACCCACGTTCACTGCGTGTGTAATGCGTTTTTGTCTTTTGCCATCTTTCACAATATCCGAAAACGAGCGTATGATTGTAGACTCTTTGGCATCCAAGAAAATGGGATCATTTGGAGCGGTTGCCAACATTGACCCCAATGAATGATAACCAACACCTCTAAAATTAGGGCCTTGTACATTCATTCCTAAAATTGGAGACATCCAACCATCGGTTTTATAGACGGTTATCTCCAAAGGCACATCGCCAGCGGGTAAATCTATTGTAGCAGTTCTTTTGTCATTTGAAGAAGTCCAAGCATCGGACAAAAGTTCTTTTCCATTGACTGAAACGTAATATTTTCCCCCAATTTGAAACGTGAAACGATGCTGTCCTGCGACTGGAATTTTGAGCGTTCCATTAAAGATTTGGGCAAAATCGTTTTCTTGTTTACTCACATCCCAAGTCAATTTATCAATTGAGCCTGTGGCATCGGGTTTCTTGTTCAAAAAGTCTTTGGGTTCTTTAAAACTACCATAAAAAACTTTGTAAGAAACGTTCGATAATTCTGCTGGCTTTCCACTCAAATTTGAAATGGCAAAATTTCTAAAAGCCACCGGACCATGATCACCTTGAATCATGAAAGGTCCCATCGCCGCTTCATTATTATCAATTGGACCACCCGTTGGCCCTGTCAATTCCACATTTTCTTGAATCAAATAGCCATTCAACGTAATTGATAACATTTTTGCATTCTGGGTTTTCTTACCCGACGCATCAAATTTTGGTGCTTGAAATGAAATATCAATATGCTGCCAAAGTCCTGGCGCAAGGCAGGCGTTGAGACGTGGAGCGTGCCCTTCCCAAAGAATTTCTTTCCCGTTTTCATAACGACGACGTTTATAAATACCGCCACAGTCGCCAGTCGATGGGTTTTTCACTCCCCAACTATCAAGGAGTTGAACTTCGTAGCGTCCCATCAGATAAAAACCCGAATTTGAATGATTTGCCATCATAAAATCGAAGGAAACATCCACATCGCCGTATTCTGCCACAGATTGTAAGTTTGCATTATTTTTCTCAACGGGCAAATTCACGAGAATCCCTTTACCAGCCGATGAAGTCATTACTCCGTGTTGATTAATATCGGCCGTTACATCTCCTGCAATTTGCCAATTAGTCTTTTCAGATGGTTTCCAGAAAGCCATATTATCCAAAGGAATTTTTTGTTGGGCTTTTAAAAGTAGAGGACTTATAAAAGTTAACCATAAAATCAAATGTTTCATTTTCAGCAATTTATAAATTAGTAAATTTTACGAATAACAAAAATACGCAATACTAAAACATTAATTATGTGGTTTTGCACCTCTATTTCTTCAAATGTTAATACTTTTACACAAAATGAAACGAATTGAATAAGTTGATAAAGTTGATTATGAAAAATAAACCATTTATTGCGCCTAATGCTTCTGTGATGGGAAATGTCACGTTTGGAAAAAATGTTTCCGTGTGGTATGGCGCTGTGATTCGGGCGGATGTAGAAGCCATTTTCATTGGTGATAATTCCAATATTCAAGATACTGCCGTTCTCCACGCTGACCCTGGCGACCCAACGATTATTGGCAATGACGTGACGGTTGGACACGGAGCAATTGTTCACGGAGCAACCGTGGGTGATGGTTCGCTTATCGGTATGCGAGCAACGGTGCTGAACAAAGCAAAAATTGGGAAAAACTGTATCATTGGAGCGTGTGCTTTAGTGACGGAAGGAATGATAATTCCTGATAATTCTTTGGCAGTTGGCATACCCGCAAAAGTGATTAGACAACTTTCAGAAACACAGGCTCAAATGCTGAAATTAGGCGCTTTGCATTACGTGGAAATGGCAGAGAAACATGAGGAAGGGGAATTCCCGTTGATGTAAGTAACATAAAAAACGCCCAATAATCTCAAAATTATTGGGCGTTTTCTCAAAAACTAAAATCTTTATTTTATATCAAAACTACCTTCTCCAATCTTAAATCCTTCTGAATATAATTCTATTTTATAATGTCCTTCACGATACTGAATTGCCGTTCCACGACCATAAATAATTTCAACGCCTTGTCCGTTATTTTGAAACTGAATGTCTTTTTTTACCGTATAGGTTGATTCCTTTCCGAACAAATCAAAATTGCCTGAACCCACTGCCGAATCATACAACATCGCTCCATCTGGATCAAGTACACGCATGAAAATAGTTTTTGTGTCTTGTTTAGCAATTGGATTTGGTTGTAACTGAAAAATTACCTTAATTTTATCCACTTTTGAAGCACGATAAACACCACCATCACGCTCTTTATTTTTATCCGAAAGGGCAATCGCTTGTACAAATTGTGCCTGTAAAGCGGATGCACGAGTCACTTTAGCCGTTAATTCACGGTTGCGACGATAGGCGTTATCAACCGAATCTGCTAACCCTTGCTTATCCGTTTTCAAACCCATGTTCTCACTTGTAAGCGTACTATTTTGCGTAAATAAGTCTTTATTTTTGGCAACTAAAGTTGTATTTTCACGTTTCAATTGAACCAATTCAGCATCTTTTGCTGCTAATAAAGTAACGAAATCAGCAATCTTCACATCGTATTGTTGTTTAGAGAAAGCATTCACTTTCTTCAATTGAACTTTATCCGCTTCCAACTGTTTTTTAGCTGCTTCTAATGATTCAACATCACCTCCCAAAACTTTGATTTGTGCAATCTTAGCATCCAATTGCGACCCGACAGAATCTAAACGAACCCTTGCAGAAGCTAATTCTTCTACTTTTTGATTTATCACCTGTTCTTGGTTTTTATTCATGCTTTTGGCATCATTTAATAAATATCCAAGTATCCCAGCTAATACTGCCAAGATTGCGACTCCTGCTTTCCAGATGCCATTACGTTGCGTTGATTCTTCCATAAAATTTTACTGAGTTTTGGTTAAATATGTGCGTTAAAATTACAATTTTTATTTTTTGAGTATCGAATTTAGTAATTATCAATGGATTAGAGAAATTTTAGCCATAAAATTGTGTTTCTTAAACCGTAAAGGCATTAGCTTTGTTGGTAAATTATTAGTTACTGGCTATCAGTTATTAGCTATCCGTTTAGCTTTAATTGTAAGTTTAAATGGGTATTTAAAAACTCAGATTTATCGAAATTTACGACAACCAATAACTAATTACCAATAACTGATAACAAATAAACAATATGCCCCAATACGACTTTTTAGTGATTGGCTCTGGAATCGCAGGGCTATCCTATACCGCCAAAATTGCAACTTATTTTAAAGAACAAGGCAAAGACATTAAAATTGCGATTATCACCAAAACCATTGCCGAAGAAAGCAACACAAAATACGCTCAAGGAGGCATTGCAACGGTATGGAAAGATGATGATTCTTTTGAAAAACACATTGATGATACCATGGTAGCGGGTGATTTTTTATCCGACCGTCAGGCCGTAGAAATTGTAGTCAGAGAAGCTCCAGAACGGTTAAAAGAATTAATTTCTTACGGAACAAAATTCGATAAAAAAGCTGATGGAACGTATGATTTAGTCAAAGAAGGCGGTCATTCCGACCAGCGAATTTTACATCACAAAGACTCCACCGGCAACGAAATTGAAAGAGCATTATTAGAAACCGTAAAAGCCTTTAAATCAGTGGATTTCTTTACGCATTATTTTGCGGTTGACTTAATTACCCAACATCATTTAGGCGAAAAAATCACGAAAGATACACCCAACAAAAAGTGTTTTGGAGCGTACGTTTTCAATACTTTGACGGGAAAAACAGATACATTTTTAGCAAAAACTACCCTTTTGGCAACGGGAGGTATTGGACAGGTTTATCAAAGTACTACTAATCCAACGATTGCTACGGGCGATGGAATTGCTATGGCGTATCGAGCAAAGGCGTTGGTAGAAGGCATGGAATTTATCCAGTTTCATCCAACCTCTTTGTATCAACCTGGCAAAAAACCTTCATTCCTCATTTCTGAGGCAGTTCGTGGACACGGTGGCATTTTGAAAAATTTTGACGAAACTACTTTCATGGAACGTTATGATGAACGCCTTTCGCTGGCTCCTCGTGATATTGTTGCTCGTGCGATTGACTCTGAAATGAAAATCAATGGGGTTGATCATGTTTATTTGGACACTCGCCATCTCGAACCCGAAGATTTCAAGCATCACTTCCCGATGATTTATAACTATTGTAAGGATAATCTCGGTTTAGATATCACCGGCAAAGACATGATACCCGTTGTTCCTGCTCAACATTACCTTTGCGGAGGAGTGAAAGTGAATGAATTTTCGCAGACAAATATCAGCTTTTTGTACGCTGCTGGCGAGTGTTCGGCAACGGGTTTACACGGCGCTAATCGATTGGCTTCCAATTCATTACTTGAAGCAATCGTGTATGCTCATCGTGCATTTTTAGCCTCTATCGAAACCTTTGAAGACAATGTTTTACCCACCAATATTCCTGATTGGAATGATGATGGTACGACGCATCCCGAAGAATTAGTGTTAGTAACAGAAATGGCCCGTGAATTAGAGTCAATTATGAGTAATTATGTGGGAATCGTACGGACGGACAGACGCTTAAAACGTGCTTACGACCGTCTGGAATTGATTTATATTGAACACGAAGAATTATATAAACAGTCAAAAATTTCCGTACAAATTTGTGAATTACGCAATATGATTAATGTAGCGTATTTAGTTATTAAAGACGCCAGAGCACGACATGAAAATCGTGGGTTGCACTATAATTTGGATAATATAAAGTAACGTTGGAATTGGAACGCAGATTTTCGTAGATTTTTTTAACAATATAATTAATATTTATCGTTAAAAGTAATTCAGAAATACCCACAAAGAAAATACTTTTAAATCTGTGTTGCCGAAGGCATCTGCGTTCCATAAAATATCATGCAAAAAATCTTAATCCGCTCAACGCTCATTACCGCCTTCATGCTACTAATTTGGATTGGCTTAAACCAAATCCTCAACGGAAGCATTTGGGAAGGTATGACCCTAAGCAAATCCGCCTTAACGGGTGAATATTGTGAGTTTAATAATCCAGAAAAGCTCTTTCATCAATCCATGAATACTTATTCAAATTTGGTGTATTTCTTTTTAGGCGTATTGATTTGTCAGATTGCTTGGGATGATTCAAAGAATAGAAGTTTCCAAAATCGTTTGGCAAATTTTCCATTATTATCGGCTTTAATGGGCATTTGTTTTATCTATTTGAGCTTTGGAAGTGCCTTTTTTCATGCTTCTCTCACTTGGGCGGGGCAGCGGGTAGATATGAATGGAACGTATAGCATTACTCTTACTTTGGTGAGTATTGGCCTATATCATGTTTTTCATAAAATCAATTTATCAGAACAAGCCAAGAAAATTTGGATTGCCATCATGGTCGTCATCATTCTGGCATTTTATCAAATCCATTTGCTGATTTCAAGTAGTATTCTTGTGCCAATTTTAATCCTGTTGATGTTAATTATAATCGGTATTAATTACTTCCAATTTCCTCAAAAACGACACCTTATTTTAGGGATTTTAAGTTTAGTATTAATTACCATTGCTATCAAAATCAGAACAATTGATGTGCAAAAAATAAATTGCGACCCTCATTCACTCTATCAAGGGCATTCTGTCTGGCATTTATTGGCAGGATTGAGCAGTTTTTGTAATTACGCTTTTTTTCGGTTTTGGAAAAAATAGACTTAAAAAAGGCTCAAAATTACGACAAATTTTGAGCCTTTTTTAAGTTCCTTTCCTTTCATTAACGTTACTCCATCATCTTTCTATCCGTAATTTTCAACTGTAGGTTCTTCGTAAAATTGATTACACTCTGCTTCATCTCAGCAGATTGTAGCACTTCCGTTTGACTCTGATTATATTTTAAATTAGCCAGAAACGTTACAGGAAATAAAGTAAAATTGTATTCCTGAAAAACAGGTACTTCAATCGTTTTTTTCACTGTCTTTTTAATAATCTTTTCCTTAATTGTTTCAAAAGTAATTTTCTTAGTTGTGATATTAATCTGCGGTAATTTCACTTCACGCTGACCCGTTAAAGTGGTACTTACCACATCAATATTATCAATTTCATTTATATTAAATGAAATTTTCTCCACAATCTTTTCCCCTACGGTCTGAATATGCCAAATATGGTTTGAAGTAATTCCCAAATAAACGGCTCTTTTATTCCCAAAAACCTTTGAAAATGAATCACTTATGGATTGAAAAGAAGATAGTTCGGGATATTGTACCGAAACGATAGCATTAATGCCTTCAATTTCTCGTGTAATATGGGTAAAAGAGGATAAAATACTCAGTTGATTTGCCATTTTAATTTGTTTATAGAATCGTGGTTATGATTCTTGAGTATATATGGAATTTATCAAAAAAATGCCAACCATGTAGGCTGGCATTGAATTGCAAAATTAACGATGAATTTTGTGAAATAGTATCTTCTTAAAATAATATTCCCGCCAAAGTTGCCGACATGTAACTCGCCAAAGTTCCTGCAATTAAAGCACGAACCGCCACTTTGGTTAAATCAGCACGGCGACTTGGTTCGAGGGCTGAAATACCCCCAATTTGAATCCCTAACGAGCCAAAATTGGCAAATCCGCAAAGAGCAAAACTTACAATGGCAATTGTTTTAGGTGTCAATGTACCTGCTTTAATCATCGGTGCCAATTTCAAATAAGCCACAAATTCATTTGCCGCCAATTTCGTTCCCATCAATGAACCAGCCTGCACAATCTCTGCTTTCGGAACACCCATACACCAAGCAAAACCTGCAAATAAGTAGCCCAAAAGTATATCTAAGCTAAAATCTGAGTAATTGAACATCCCTCCTACTTTACTGAAAATAAAATTCACCAAAGCAATTAAAGCCAAGAAACCAATCAACATCGCCAACACATTCAAGCCCACTTTCAAGCCGTCCGAACAACCCGCTGAAATAGCATCAATCAAGTTAGAATATTCTTTTTTAACCTTCAACGTAACCGTTCCTTTCGTTTCTGATTCCTCCGTTTCAGGATAAATTATTTTTGAAATTGCCAAAGCACCCGGAGCCGCCATGATGCTGGCAGCAATCAAATAAGAAGCAGGTACGCCAAATTGAATATATGTTGCCATGACACCACCCGCAATACAAGCATAGCTTCCTGACATTGAAGCCGTTAATTCAGACAAGGTCATGCCTTTCAAATAAGGCTTAATCATAATTTGAGCTTCTACTTGTCCCACAAAAGCACTTGAAATATTGGAAAGAGCCTCCGAACCACTAACCCCCATTAAAGCTTTCATACCTTTTGCCAAATACTTGATAATGATTTGAATAACCCCCAAATGGTAAAATATATTCACCAAAACTGCTACGAAAATAATGGTAGGAATGATATTAAAGAAGAAAATGAATCCTCCCCCGCCAAAGGCTTTAGTCACCAATGGCACATCTGCCAAAGGACCAAAAACAAATTTTGCCCCCTCCGTACTGAAGTTGATTACCCGAGTAACCCAACTTCCCAAAGTAGAAAAAACTACCGCTCCAACTGATGTTTTTAAGATAAAAAGTGCTAAACCAGCCTGCAAAGCCAATCCCATCCCAACGGTGCGGTAATTAATAGCTTTACGATTATTCGACATTAAATAGGCGATGCCCAAAATCAATACTATTCCAATGAGACCTGTGAAACGTTCCATATTTTATTTGTTGTGGTTGGTAAGAGATTTTCTCTTACCTGCTAATAATTATTTATTGAGGAAGAAATGATGCAAATTCATTCAAAAGACACGGATTAGACTTGATAGTCCATATTTAAATTTATCCATTTTATTTGCATACTGGTTTGTTGATGTAAAGACTTTGATCAACACATTATTCATTGATTTTTAAGGTTTAACAAAAATAATCAAAATTTGCAGTATTTCACACTTCAAAATTAACCGCTTAATTATTTACATAGCTTTCTAAAAAAAGTTACTAAAAAAGAGGGCTTCAACCTAAGTCGAAGCCCTCTATCAAAACACTTTTTATCGCTAATTACTCTGCAGATTTTTCTTCTTCCGAAGATTCCTCAATAGCAGGAGCAGCAGGAGTTTCATCTTCTACAATTTCAGCTGAAGGCTCTTCCGCAACCGCAACTGAAGTAGCATCAACTTCACCAGTTTCTTCTTGTTTAGTAGCACCACCTCTACGACTACGACGAGTTTTTGCAACTACTTCGGTAGCAGCCGACAGCATCGTTTCGTTGAAATCAACTAACTCCATCATACACATCTCAGCATTATCACCAAGACGATTGTTCAATTTAATAATTCTTGTATAACCCCCTGGGCGATTCGCTACTTTCTCTGCCACAATACCAAAAAGCTCTTTGATGGCCTCTTTACTTTGTAAATAAGAGAATACAACACGACGGTTGTTAGTATCATCAGTCTTTGCTTTTGTAATCAAAGGCTCAGCATACTTTCTCAATTCTTTCGCTTTCGCTACAGTTGTTTCAATTCTTTTATGAAGAATCAATGAAGTTGCCATGTTCGACAACATTGCCGCTCTGTGCGGAGCAGTTCTACCTAAATGGTTGTTTTTTTTACCGTGTCTCATTGTGTTTGTGTAAGTTTAAAATGACTAATAGAGTTTCCAACGAAAAACCACCCATCATTGCGGTTAAGTTGATTCACATCAACTCACCTATTACTACGTTTAGTTAAAATAAAAAATTGGAAGTATGGACAGACCTAAATCTGCATTCCATACTTCCAATTCTCAAATCAATATCAATCTTCGTCCAAACGGTAACGAACAACGTCCATTCCGAAGTGAAGACCTTTATCTTCAATTAATTGCTCTAATTCAGTCAATGATTTTTTACCGAAGTTACGGAATTTCATCATATCAGAAATTTCTAATCTTGCTAAATCGCCTAATGTTTTCACATCCGCTGATTTCAAACAGTTGTAAGCACGTACTGACAAATCTAAATCTGCCAATGGCGTTTTCAGTAACTTTCTCATGTGCAACATTTCCTCATCCACTACATTGTCTTCCTCAGCCTTCATTGACTCGAAAGTCATTGTTTGGTCAGAGAACAACATAAAGTGTTGGATTAAAATGTAGGCAGCACCTTTCAACGCATCTTCTGGATGAATTGAACCATCAGTTTCAATATCTACTACCAGTTTTTCATAATCCGTTTTTTGCTCAACACGAGTGTTTTCAATGCTAAATTTTACGTTTTTAATGGGCGTATAAATAGCATCAATCGGAATGTGTCCAAATGGAGGTTCAGTATTTCTTGTTTCGTCAGAAGGTACATAGCCACGACCTTTTTCTACGATGATTTCTATTTCAAACTCTTTTGATTCGTCAAGCGTACAGATTACTAATTCTGGATTCAAGATGTCAAAATAATTTGTAAATTTAGAAATATCACCTGCTTTCAAAGTCGATTGACCTTTAACTCTGACGTTAATCTTGTTTTCAAGGATTTCCTGATTTTTCTTAAAACGAACTTTTTTCAAGTTCAAGATAATCTCAGTCATGTCCTCAATCACGCCTTCAATGGCTGAAAACTCGTGCAACACTCCCCCAACCTTTACGCTTGTGATAGCGTAGCCTTCCAAAGAAGACAATAAGATTCTACGAAGTGCATTACCGATTGTAACGCCATAGCCTTTTTCGAGTGGCTTAAACTCAAATAACCCGTGAAAGTCGTCGGCTTTTTCCATGACAACTTTGTCGGGCATTTGGAATGCTAATATTGACATATTTCGTAGCGTAATTTACCTTGGAATGTGTAAGAATAGAGTAACTGATTCGCAATTTACGAATAAACTCTGTGATTCTATGAATATTTGATAAAAATATTTTGCTTAAAACTTGACAATTATAAACTTATCGTTTATATTACAAGTTTGCAAAACTTTTAGTTCCCGTTCTTATTGATTAAATGACTATACAAAACATAGTCTTCTAATCATTAGAACAAGTTTGACAGTATCAGAAATACTGTCAAATCTATTCATAGTTTCTTTATTGCAAACAAAACACAAAAAGCGTTTTGCCATAAATACGATTACTTCGAGTAAAGTTCAACGATTGCCTGCTCATTAAAATTCTCAGGAATATCTGAACGTTCTGGATAAGAAATAAATTTACCAGTCATTGTTGAGGCATCCCATTCTAACCAGTTAAAACGTTTTCCAGCTTTTCCAGTCAATGAATTTGTAACAACTTCTAATGACTTTGATTTTTCACGAACGCTAATTAATTGACCAGCTCTTAATGAATACGAAGGAATATTTACAATCTCTCCATCAACCATAATATGCTTATGAATTGTTAATTGACGTGCTGCACGACGTGTTGGAGCAATTCCTAAACGATAAACCGTGTTATCTAAACGTGCTTCACAAAGTTTCAATAGATTTTCACCTTTGATACCTTCTTTAACTGCCGCTTTATGGAATAAATTTTCGAATTGCTTTTCAAGAATCCCGTAAGTGTATTTCACTTTTTGTTTTTCTTTCAATTGTAAAGCATATTCTGAAACTTTACCACGTTTTCCTTTTCCGTGCTGACCTGGACCATAGTTTTTGCGAGCTAACGCTTTACTTGGGCCTAAGATTGGCTCGCCAAAACGACGAGCAATTTTTGATTTTGGACCTGTATATCTTGCCATTATTTGATAAAAATGAGTCATTAGCCTTCTTGTAGCTAATGAAGTAATTATGAAACATAAAGAAACGAAGGGCAATAATTACTAATTACCCCTCGCTATATTTTTAATTTTCAGATAAATCTGAAATTACACTCTACGACGTTTTGGTGGACGACATCCATTGTGAGGGATTGGGGTAATGTCTTTGATTGACAATACTTCAATACCTGCATTGGAAACTGTTCTAATAGCAGATTCACGACCAGAACCAGGACCTTTCACAAAAACCTCTGCTTTTTTCATGCCTGCTTCAACTGCCACTGCGGCACAATTTGAAGCTGCCATTTGAGCAGCGTAAGGAGTATTCTTCTTTGAACCTTTAAAGCCCATTTTACCAGCAGATGCCCAAGAAATAACTTGTCCTTGATTGTTGGTAATAGAAATAATAATGTTGTTGAAGGAAGCTTTGATGTGTACTTGACCAATTTGCTCAACTACTACAACTCTTTTCTTTGCTTTGTCTTTTCTTTTAGCCTGTGCCATTTGTTTGTTAGTTTTTCTATTCCAGTTTTGAGTACGTCCGTTCTATCGAACAACCTTCTCATCTTAGAACTTTAGCGAATTATAATCTCTCAGGATTATTAATCTCAGCTTAATTTTTACTTAGTTGCTTTTTTCTTGTTGGCAATTGTCTTACGTTTACCCTTGCGAGTACGAGAGTTATTCTTCGTTCTCTGACCACGTAATGGAAGACCTTTACGATGACGCAATCCACGATAACAACCAATGTCCATTAAACGTTTGATATTTAACTGAACTTCAGAACGAAGTTGACCTTCTGTTTTGAATTCTCCAGCAATTATCGCACGAATGGCACTTGCTTCATCATCGTTCCATTCGCCAGCTTTTTTGTCGAAAGAAATTTCAGCTTGTTTTAAAATTTTCTGAGCAGTGCTGCGACCTATACCGTAGATATAAGTCAAAGCAATTTCGCCTCTTTTTTTGTCGGGAATATCAACCCCTGCAATACGAGCCATACTTTTTTAGCTTTTTAGATTATTAAATAAGATAGTTTCACAACTTTCCTACTATATTATCATCCTTGTCTCTGTTTGAACTTTGGATTTTTCTTGTTAATAACATAAAGTTTTCCGTGACGACGAATTACCTTACAGTCAGCACTACGCTTCTTTATAGACGCTTTTACTTTCATTGTCGTAATTTATTTTTACTTGTAACGATAGACTATTCTTGCTTTACTCAAATCATAAGGAGACATTTCTAATTTTACCTTATCTCCAGGCAAAATTTTGATATAATTCATCCTCATCTTCCCGGAAATATGGGCAATCACTTGATGGGTATTCTCCAACTCCACTCTAAACATAGCATTTGAGAGCGCTTCGATGATTATTCCATCTACTTCTATGGATGATTGTTTTGCCATAATTAAATATTAACGATGTACTCTGATTTACTAATTGCTTCTTCTATAAACTTGAAAGTCGTTAAAATATCCGCCTTTCCTTTCTTTATTGCAACGGTATGTTCGTAATGTGCTGAAGGTTTTCTATCTTGTGTTCTAATGGTCCAGTTATCATTTTCTTGATGAATCGCTCGTTTACCTTGATTGACCATTGGTTCAATCGCAATAACCATGTTCTCCTTGAGCTTTGCTCCATCTCCTCGTTTACCATAGTTTGCTACTTCTGGTTTTTCGTGAAGTGATTTCCCAACGCCATGACCCACTAATTCTCTAACAATCGTAAAACCTAATTTCTCACAATAAGTCTGAATCGCAAATCCAATATCTCCCACTCGTTTCCCAAATACTGCTTGTTCAATGGCAAGATAAAGTGATTCTTTTGTGGTTCTCATTAACCTCAAAGTCTCCTCATTAACGTTTCCAATTCCATAAGTATAAGCACTATCTGCGTGAAAACCGTCTTTAAATACGCCACAATCAATCGAAATTATTTCACCATCTTTTAGTTGATAATTACTTGGAATTCCATGAACTACAACATCATTTATTGAAATACAAAGTGATGCCGGGAATTTATTACCACTTACATTATAATTCAAAAATGAAGGATGTCCTTTATGATCTTTTATATATTCGTAAGCAACTTTATCCAATTCTTTGGTGGTTACTCCTGGCTTTATAATCTTGGTAACTTCAGCATGGGTTTGTCCCAAGATAATTCCGTTTGCTCTAATTATTTCTAACTCTGCATTTGTTTTTAAAAAAATCATTTTATGAAGAGTTCTTTCAACTCTCTTGATTTATACGGTAGCTTGTGCTCTACCTTGTACTCTACCTGATTGCATCAATCCTTCGTATTTACGCATTAACAGGTAGCTTTCAATTTGTTGTAGTGTATCTAATACAACTCCTACTAAAATCAATAAAGATGTTCCTCCGAAAAATGAAGCAAAACCTCTTGTCACTCCGAATAGACCGGCAACTGCTGGAAGTATCGCAATGATAGCTAACATAATTGCACCTGGAAGTGTGATTCTATCCAAAATATCAGCAATAAAAGTTGAAGTAGCTTCTCCTGGTTTTACTCCTGGAACAAACCCACCACCACGTTTCATATCATCTGAAATTTGTGTTGGGTTAATTGAAATCGCTGTATAGAAGAAAGTAAATACAATAATCAAAAAAGCAAACAACAGATTATATCCCCATGAACTTGGGTCACCAAAATTTTGAACTACTGATTGTGCAAACTCGCTTCTTTCCGCAAATTGACCTGCCACTAAGCCTGGAACAAACATCAGTGCCTGAGCAAAAATGATTGGCATAACACCTGCTGCATTCAATTTTAATGGAATATACTGACGTTCACCACCTACTGCAGCTGATGCCCTGTTACCTACTACTTGTTTAGCATATTGAACTGGAATTCTACGAACGGCTTGAGTTACCATTACAGCACCCATTACTACGAAGAAAAGTGCTACCATCTCAATTAAAAACAATAATGCTCCTGACATTCCACGAGATTGAGCTTCACCAATAATAGCACTTGGAAAACGTGACACAATACCAATCATAATCAGCATTGAAATACCGTTACCAATTCCTTTATCTGTAATTTTCTCTCCCAACCACATACAAAACATTGTCCCAGCGATCAAAATAATTACTGAAAAGATACGGAACGACCATGCACTTACCATAATGGCTTCGGCAGGGATAGTTGTTTGTAAGTAAGCGGTTGCTTGTGCAGCAGTTACTAAAATAGTAAGTACTCGAGTAATCTGATTTAACTTTTTACGACCTGATTCACCATCTTTTTGCATTTTCTGAAAATAAGGCAATGCAATCGTTAATAACTGAATAGCAATCGAAGCAGAAATATAGGGCATAATACCCAAGGCAAAAATTGAAGCGTTATTGAATGCTCCTCCAGAGAACATATTCAATAAACCCAATAGACCTCCGTCGCCTTTTTCAGCTAACTTGTTGGCGTCTACTCCTGGTAATACAATGTATGACCCTAAGCGGAAAAAGGTAATAAACAACAGGGTATTAAGGATTCTACCTCTTAATTCCTCTATTGAGAAAATGTTTTTGATAGTGCTAATAAACTTGTTCATGCTATCTGTTTAAATAATCGTTAAGGAATAAAAATCTAATTTGTCCAACTTTTTCTTTAAATACAAATCTGTTGCCAGTTTTCATCCGATTACTTAAATATTTCTGTTGTCTATCCTGATTAATTTAAAAATTTCCAGAAATAGACCTTCATTCTATTGCTGGAAATGAATATTTTTACCCTACAATTGCTTTTCCACCTGCTGCCTCAATTGCTGCTTTCGCAGAAGCAGAAAAACCTTTCACCGTGATTTCTAAGGCTGATTTAATTTCTCCACGTGAGAGGATTTTAACCAAATCATTTTTAGAAACTAAACCATGAGTGTACAAGAAATCGTGATTAATAACGGTTGCACCAGTAGATTCAGCTATTGCTTGCAATGTATCAAGATTAAGTGCCTTGTATTCTACTCGGTTAATATTTTTGAAACCGAATTTAGGAACACGACGTTGAAGAGGCATTTGACCACCTTCAAAACCAGCTTTACGTGAATAACCTGAACGTGACTGAGCACCATTGTTACCACGAGCCGAAGTTCCGCCCAATCCTGAGCCTTCACCACGACCAACTCTTTTTCTGACCTTTGTAGAGCCTTGTGCAGGCTTTAATGAAGAAAGATTCATTGTAATATTTGTTATAGGATTTGCTAAACGCTATTCCACCATGAAATAACTCGCTTACTTTCAATTTCGTTTAGAAATTCTAACAACCTCTAATAAAGGTTGGAAAGCAATTTAGATTTTTTCGACTACAAGCAGGTGTTTCACTGCACGAATCATTCCTTCCATTGCAGGATTTAATTCCTTCTCAACGCTTTTGTTCAATTTACCTAAACCCAATGCTTGGATTGTACGTTTCTGAACTTCTGGACGTTTGATTGTACTCTTAACTTGTGTAATTTTTACCTTTGACATGGCTTATTTGAATTCTGAATTATGAGTTACGAATTCATATCGGTATTTAATACCTCATAACTCATAATTCATAACTAATAATTAGAAAAACTATCCGTTGAAAACTTTTGCTAATGAAATTCCTCTTTGGAAAGCAACTGTATGTGGATTTCTCATTTTGATGAGCGCATCAACGGTTGCTTTAACCACATTGTGAGGGTTTGAAGAACCTTTTGATTTAGCCAATACATCATGAACACCAGCAGATTCTAATACAGCACGCATTGCACCACCTGCAATTACTCCAGTTCCAGGAGCAGCAGGTCTTAACAATACAAAACCACCTGAGAATTTACCAATTTGTTCGTGAGGCACACTTCCTTTCAAAAGTGCTACTTCAAATACGTTTTTCTTTGCGTCTTCGATACCTTTTGCGATTGCATCCGTTACTTCGTTTGCTTTACCCAAACCGAATCCTACAACGCCTTTGCCATCACCTACTACTACGATAGCGGAGAAACTGAATCTACGTCCACCTTTCACAACTTTTGCTACACGGTTAATAGATACAACTTTTTCTTTTAATTCGCCTTCGTTAACCTTAATTGGTTTTGATATTAATTTCGACATTTTTTCTGAATTTGAAAATGTTTGAATTTGAAATATGTATTTGAATGAACAAATATCATATCAAATTAACTCATTAGAATTTAAGCCCTCCTTCTCTTGCACCTTCCGCAACTGCTTTCACACGTCCGTGATACAAGTATCCGTTACGGTCAAAAACAACTGTTGAAACTCCTGCTGCTAAGGCTTTCTCAGCAATTTTTGCTCCTACTTGTTTCGCACTGTCAACGTTTCCGTTGGCCAATCCTAATTCTTGTGAAGAAGCTGCTGCTAATGTATGTCCTTTTACGTCATCAATTACTTGTGCATAAATACCTGTGTTTGAACGAAATACAGATAATCTTGGCTTATCGGCTGTACCAGAGATTTTTGCTCTGATTGACAGCTTGATACGTAACCTTCTTGAATCTTTTTGCGTACCCATTGTAATGTTTATAAGTTTTGTGGATTACCGACCCACGAATTCAGTGAACAATGGATAATTAATAATGGACAATAAGCAATTGATAATTATAAAATAGTAAAATACTTGCCTACTTTTAATTACTAATTGATAATTGTTAATTGTTAATTATCAATTGAAATTTATTTCTTACCACCAGTTTTACCAGCTTTTCTACGGATTTGCTCACCCACAAAACGAATACCTTTTCCTTTGTATGGTTCTACTTTACGTAGAGAACGAATCTTTGCAGCCACTTGACCAACTAATTCTTTATCAATTCCTTCCAAAGTAACCTTTGGATTTTGTCCTTTATCCATTGAAGTGATAACTTTCAATTCGCTTGGAATTTGAACGAAAACACCGTGTGAATATCCTAAAGCTAATTCAAGAATATTTCCTTGATTTGTTGCTTTATAACCAACACCCACAATTTCCATCTCAGCTTTGAATCCTTCACTCACACCAATAACCATGTTATTAATTAATGAACGATACAAACCGTGTAATGCTTTGTGACGTTTTTGTTCAGTTGGACGTTTTACTGTTAATTCAGCACCTTCGAGCTCAACTGTAATATCTGGATCAATTGTACGTTCAAGTGAACCTTTAGGTCCTTTTACTGATACATGATTTTGATTAATCGTTACAGCCACACCTGCGGGAAGCGTAATGATTTTTTTGCCAATTCTTGACATAACTTTGTGTTTGTGCTTAAATGGAAGCCCACTATAAAACGGCTTCTTTCAGCGATGTGATATTAATAAACTTGGCAAAGAACTTCTCCACCTACGTTCAACACACGAGCTTCTTTGTCGGTGATAACGCCTTTTGATGTTGAAAGGATTGCAATACCTAAACCGTTCAATACACGTGGTAATTCACCTGCACCTTTATACTTACGTAAACCTGGTTTAGAGATTCTGTCAATTTTAACGATTGCTGATTGCTTCGTAGTCGGATTATACTTCAAAGCAATTTTGATAGTACCCTGTACGGTTGTATCGTCAAATTTGTAGTTTTGAATATATCCTTTATCAAAAAGAACCTTAGTGATTTCTTTTTTGATGTTAGAAGCAGGGATTTCAACGATTCTGTGACGTGCCTTGATGGCATTTCTCAATCGTGTTAAGTAATCTGCTATTGGATCTGTCATTGTTTTCGATATTTGAAACGTACCTCTTTTCTGAAAAGGAACGCAAAATTACGGAATTAATTTAATAAAGACAAGTTATGTTGAAGTTGAAGAGTTATTAAAATTAGATTGTATGTATAAAACCAATCTAACGCATTATTTAACTATTCAATCTTTTATAAACTTGATACTAACTTGATTTTGTTACACCTGGAATTAAACCGTCAGATGCCATTTGGCGAAACGTAACACGGTTGATACCGAATTTACGCATATAACCTCTTGGACGACCTGTCAATTTACAACGATTATGTAAACGTACTGGTGAAGCATTTTTAGGTAACTTGTCAAGTCCTGCATAATCACCTGCTGCTTTTAAGGCTGCACGTTTTACGGCATACTTAGCAACGGTTGCTTCTTTTTTTCTTTCTCTTGCTTTTACTGATTCTTTTGCCATTGTGTTTAGAATCTATGTTTTTGAGTGTTGAGTTATGAGCTTTGAGTTAAAAAGATTGACTCTTAACTCTTAACTTCTAACGCCTAATTATTTCTTCTGGTTTGCGAAAGGCATTCCCATTGCAGTTAACAATGCGTTTGCTTCTGCGTCTGTTTCTGCTGTGGTAACGAAAGTAATATCCATACCAGAGATTTTACTTACTTTATCAATTGAAATCTCAGGGAAGATGATTTGTTCTTTTACACCTAATGTGTAGTTACCACGGCCGTCAAATCCTTTATCTGCAACTCCTTTGAAGTCACGTACACGAGGAAGAGCTACTGTCAAAAGACGATCAAGGAATTCATACATTCTCTCTCCACGCAACGTTACTTTTACACCAATTGGCATATTTTCACGCAATTTGAAGTTTGAAATAGCTTTCTTTGAAATCGTAGCTACTGCTTTTTGACCTGCGATAAGGGTAATCTCATCAATACCAATATCAATTAATTTTTTGTCAGCTACTGCGGCACCAATACCTTTGTTGATAACAACTTTAGTAACTTTTGGCACTTGCATTACTGATTTGTATTGAAATTTTTCCTTTAATGCAGGAACGATTTCAGCCAAATATCTATCTTTTAATCTTGTAGTTGTCATTTTATGAAACTTTTTGTGTGGATTTCCGACCCACTGTTCAATTATCAATTATTCTAATTGACTAAATAAATTTTCCTGATGCTTTTGAGAATCTTTGTAGTTTCCCAGCTTCATTCAGTTTACGACCTGTGCGTACAGCTTTTCCGTCTTCCATATATGCAATATTTGATAAGTGAATTGAACCTTCACGTTTCTCGATTGCTCCTTGTGGACTTGTAGAAGTTGGCTTTACGTGTTTCGTTTGAAGATTTACACCTTCGATGATAGCACGATTTTTGTCAACGATTACTTTTGTAACTACACCTGACTTACCTTTTGAGTTTCCAGCGATAACGATAACGGTATCTCCAGATTTGATATGCAGTTTTGGCTGCTTATTAGATTTCTTTTGCATGATACAATTATGATTAAAGCACCTCTGGGGCTAATGAAACAATTTTCATAAATCCTGCATCACGTAATTCACGTGCTACAGGTCCGAAGATACGAGTTCCACGTGGTTCATCATTGTTATTTAACAATACGACTGCGTTATCCTCGAAACGGATATATGAACCATCTTTACGACGAATTTCTTTTTTAGTTCTTACTACTACGGCTTTTGAAACCGTACCTTTCTTCATACTTGACGATGAAAGAGCAGACTTTACAGTTACTACTACTTTATCACCAATTGAAGCGTATCTTTTTGCTGTTCCGCCTAAAACACGGATTACAAGCACCTCTTTTGCTCCTGAGTTATCAGCTACGCCAGATCTTGATTCTTGTTGTAACATTGTTTTATATCTTAATTAAATTTGAACTTTGAAGATTAGAATTGTTTGAGTAATTGCTCTCTCAAACGCTTAAATTAACGAAAATTCAAATTTTATTTCGCTTTTTCAATAACTTCAATTAATCTCCAACGCTTATTTTTTGAAAGAGGACGAGTTTCCATTACTTTCACAGTATCACCGATACCACACTCATTTTTTTCATCGTGAGCCATCAACTTGGAAGTTTTTTTCATAAACTTTCCGTAAAGTGGATGCTTAACTTTTCTTTCAATTGATACTGTGATAGATTTATCCATCTTATCACTTACCACACGTCCGACTCTGATTTTTCTCAGATTTCTTTGTAATTCTTCCATGGTTGGATTTTAAATTGTTGTTATTAATTGACTCCAAGCAGTATATTGATGGAGTCTATTTTGTTAAGTTAAAGAAGTTGAATAGCTAAGAAATTTTGATTACCAAAACTTTTTAACTTTACAACTTACAAACTCTTTAACTTACTTTGCTGCTGTAATAGCAGTTTGCAAGCGAGCTACCACCTTACGAGCCTCACGGATACGTAATGGGTTTTCGATTGGAGAAATAGCGTGGGCAAATTTTAAGCGAGCCAAAGCATCTGTTTCAGACACCAAAGTTGTTTGCAATTCTTCCAAACTCAATTTTTGAATTTCTGCGTTTTTCATGACTTTAATTTGAGAATTTGGTAACTTGAAAGTTTGAAAATTGATTTATCGTTTATGAAACTTTAAAACTTTATTCTCAAAACTATTATTTTCAAATTTTCAAATTCAACATTTTCAAATTTATGATTCTTGATAATCTTTACGAACTACGAAAGATGTACGTAATGGCAATTTTTGTGCTGCCAAACGCAATGCTTCTTGTGCAACTGCTAAAGGAACACCTGCTGATTCGAACAAAATTGTTCCTGGTTTGATACTGGCAACCCAATATTCTGGAGCACCCTTACCTTTACCCATACGAACCTCGGCTGGTTTCTTCGTGATTGGTTTGTCTGGGAAAATACGAATCCAAACTTGTCCTTCACGTTTCATTGCACGAGTTACTGAAATACGAGCCGCTTCAATCTGACGTGCAGTGATGCGTCCTGGTTCCACAGCTTTGATAGCGAAAGCACCGAAGTCAATTTCATGACCACGTGTTGCCAATCCTTTAATCCTACCTTTCTGTTGCTTGCGGAATTTGGTTCTTTTTGGTTGTAACATTGTTGTATTAAGTCTTTAAGTCGAACAGTCGTGAGTCGGATTAATTGATTATCACGACCTCTGACTAAGATTTTCTAATTATCTTTTACCTCCTGGCTTATTTCCAGCACCTCCACCACGGTTGTTATTATTGCCGCCTGGTTTGTTTGGACCGCCACCACGATTATTTGGATTTGCGCCACCTGGTGCATTGTTGTTACGACGGTCGCCTTCGCCACCACGTCCACCACGTCCACCACCACGACGATCTCCATCTTCACCTCGTCCACCACGGTTGTTACCACCACGAGAATCACCACCACCTGCGGCAGCTTGCGATGCGGCAACCCCTGCATTTGGAGAAAGGTCACGCTTTCCGTAAACTTCACCACGGAACACCCATACTTTGATACCGATTTTTCCATAAACCGTTAAGGCTTCTGAAACAGCATAATCAATATCTGCACGAAGTGTATGCAAAGGAATACGTCCTTCTTTATATCCTTCAGAACGTGCCATTTCAGCACCTCCTAAACGACCTGAAAGTTTCAATTTGATACCTTGAGCTCCCACACGCATAGCTGATGCGATAGATTGTTTCATGGCACGACGGAAAGAAATACGTGCTTCTAATTGTTGTGCGATAGTTTCGCCAATCAATTTTGCATCAATCTCAGGACGTTTAATTTCAAAAATATTGATTTGAACGTCTTTACCTGTGATTTTCTTTAATTCTTCCTTGATTTTGTCTACTTCTTGACCGCCTTTACCAATTACCACGCCTGGACGGGCCGTGTTAATTGTAAGGGTAATCCGCTTCAAAGTACGCTCGATGATTACCTTAGAGATTGCTCCCTTCGGAATACGTGCGGCTACGTATTTACGGATTTTATCGTCTTCTACTAATTTATCGGCAAAACTCTTTCCACCATACCAGTTAGAATCCCAACCTCTGACGATACCAAGTCTAAAACCTACGGGGTTTATTTTCTGTCCCATTTTGTATATTTAGATTTCTTGTCTAATTATTCTGAAATTACTGTTGGTGCGGTTGCAGATGCAACTACAAGGGTAATGTGGTTTGAACGTTTCAAGATTCTATGACCACGACCTTGCGGAGCTGGACGCAAACGTTTTAATGAAGAACCACCATCTACGGTTATAGTCTTTACAAACAAGTCGGCATCTTCCAACTTCATGTCTTCATTTTTGTTTTGCCAGTTAGCAATTGCCGAGAGTAAAAGTTTCTCTACGTGTCTTGCACCAACTTTTGGCTCGTATTTCAAAATACCAAGAGCCTTATTTACTTTCTGACCTCTAATCATATCAACTACGATTCTCATTTTCTGAGGGGAGGTCGGAACATTATTTAATTTAGCTACTGCTTCCATTTTTTGATTTCGGATTTCGGAGTTCAGAATTCGGTTTAACTATATTGACAAATTATTTGTCAGCTATAAAATACCAAATTATCTTTTACCTTTATCTTTTTTTGCTGTGTGACCTCGGAAGTTACGAGTGGGAGCAAATTCACCTAATTTATGTCCAACCATATTATCGGTTACAAAAACTGGGATGAACTTATTTCCATTGTGAACTGCAAAAGTATGCCCAACGAAATCAGGTGAAATCATCGAACGGCGTGACCAAGTCTTGATTACAGACTTTTTACCTGATGCGGTCATGACTTGTACCTTGTTGTCAAGGCGATAGTCTATATAAGGTCCTTTTTTTAGTGAACGTGCCATCTACCTATTTTTTCTTTCTACTGATGATAAGACGATTTGAATGTTTGCTCGGTGTGCGGGTTTTCTTACCTTTCGCTAATAAACCTTTACGTGAACGTGGGTGACCTCCTGATGAGCGGCCTTCTCCACCACCCATTGGGTGATCGACAGGGTTCATAACAACACCACGAACTCGTGGACGACGACCTAACCAACGATGACGACCTGCTTTACCCATTACGGTATTCATGTGATCTGCGTTAGAAACTGAACCAACCGTTGCCAAACATCTTGACAATACCATACGCATCTCGCCTGAAGGCAATTTCAATGTAGCATATTTAGCATCACGAGCCAACAATTGCGCATAAGTACCTGCTGAACGAGCCATTTCAGCTCCTCCGCCTGGGCGAAGTTCAATTGCGTGTACGATTGTACCAGTTGGAATGTTTGCCAAAGGGATAGTGTTACCTACCTCTGGTGCTGCCGTTGCTGATGAAATTACAGTCTGACCAACTTTGATACCTGTTGGTGCAATGATGTAAGTCTTCTCGCCATCTGCATACTCAATTAGAGCAATACGTGCTGTACGATTCGGGTCATATTCTACTGTTAAAACTGTTGCTTCAACATCGAATTTGTTACGATGAAAGTCAATAATACGGTAACGACGTTTGTGTCCTCCACCGATATAACGCATGGCACGGTGTCCATTTGCGTTACGACCTCCTGTTCTTTTAACCACGGCTAACAAAGGCTTGTACGGTTTTGAAGTTGTTATTTCTTCAAAAGTCGGAGCAATCCTGTGGCGTGTGCCAGGGGTTACAGGGTTTAATTTTCTTGTAGCTGCCATTTCTGTGCTTTGTTCAATTTATCGGGATGAACTCCCATAGTTTTCAATTATTAATTTATGATTAAGGATTAATAATTTTTTAAAGAATTATCAATTGTCAATTATCAATTATTAATTGTTAATTAGATTCCGTCATAGAAATCAATAACTTCGCCTTTGGCAATTGTTACGATTGCTTTTTTGTACGTTGAAGTAATTCCAGAAGTTACTTTTGTTCTGGTGCTTCTTGATTTTTTCTTACCGAATTGGCGAAGTGTATTTACAGATACTACTGCAACACCGTACATTTTCTTGATTTCTTTTGCAATCTCAACTTTGTTAGTTTTGTTTGCTACCTCAAAAACGTATTGACCGCCTTTCTGTAATTCCTGAGATTTCTCAGTAAGAATTGGTCTTTTGATAATGATGCTCATTGTCTTGTTAAGTTATTTGTTATCAGCTATTAGTTGTCCTAATATCTATTAACTAATTACTGAAATATGATTCGATTGTTGTAAGGGCTGATTCAACAATGATAAGTTGAGTAGCATTTACTAAATCATAAGTGTTAACTTGACCAGCCGTTCCGATTTGTGCTTTTTGCACGTTACGTCCCGACAAGAAGATGTTCTGATTATCTTCTGGCAAAATCAACAACGTTTTCTTTCCTGTGAATGAAAGAGCTTCCATTAAAGCTAAGTAGGACTTAGTTTTAGGAGCATCGAAAGTAAAACCTTCTAAGATGGTTACGTTTCCTGATTGTGCTTTTGCAGCAAACGCAGATTGACGAGCCAATGATTTTACTTTCTTATTAATTTTGAACGAGTAATCTCTTGGAACAGGTCCAAAAATACGTCCACCACCTTTCATTAAAGGAGATTTAGCTGAACCTGCACGAGCACCACCCGTACCTTTTTGTTTTTTAATCTTGCGAGTTGAGCGAGAAACTTCTGCTCTTGCTTTCGCCTTGTGAGTTCCTTGACGTTGATTTGCCAAGAATTGCTTCACGTCTAACCAAACTACGTGTTCGTTTGGTTCGATGCCAAAGATTTCGTCAGAAAGGGTAACTTTCTTTCCTGTTTCTTTGCCTTGTATATTTAAAACTGATAATTCCATTATTTTTGATTTTGAAAATTTGTTGATTTGATTAAATTTTGATGTTGTAAAAAATTACATCTTCAAATTTTCAAATCTATTTTTCAAGAATAACATAAGAGTTTTTCGCTCCTGGGATTGAACCTGAGACTACGATAAGGTTTTTGTCTGCGTAAACTTTCAAGATTTGTAAATTTTGAACTGTTACACGGTTTCCACCCATACGACCCGCCATACGAACCCCTTTGAATACACGAGATGGGAATGAACAAGCACCAATTGAACCTGGGTGACGACCACGGTTATGTTGACCGTGAGTTTGTCCCCCTACTCCAGCAAATCCATGACGTTTAACAACTCCTTGAAAACCTTTACCTTTTGAAGTTCCAACGGCATCAACAAAGTCGCCTTCTGTGAATAATTCTGCGGTGACGGTTTCTCCTAAGATAAGTGCTGTGTCAAAAGATTTAAACTCAACGAGTTTTTTCTTTGGAGTGGTACCTGCTTTTTTGAAGTGACCTAAAAGAGGTTGCGTAGTATGCTTCTCTTTTTTCTCGCCATAACCTAACTGAATAGCGCTATAACCTTCTTTCTCTACTGTTTTTACTTGCGTTACTACACAAGGACCGGCTTGGATCAGCGTACAAGCGAGGGCAGAGCCATCAGCGTTGTAGAGGCTGGTCATACCGATTTTCTTTCCGATAATTCCAGACATTTTATTAGAATAAAACGTTAATAATTGATTGATAATGAACGATTTACGAATGTCCTCACGACAGTCCATGTAAATCGGACTGCAAAGGTCGGGATTTTATTTGGCAAAAGCTAAATTGTTTGCAAATAAAATTAATTTACGAAAGTGGAAGGAATGAATTGAAAAGCGACAAGATATACTCGTGCAGGACAGGTAAAACCTGTGATACGAAAGAATGTTCTTGTGTAGCTTAACATTAAAATCAATTGCTGGGCATTCAACAAATTAATCCAATATCAGTTCTAACACTATTGTTAATTTTGAAATTAACGTTGTAAATTTTGACCTTTACGAATTGATTTGAGAGATTTTTAGTTCTATTAATTTTTAAATTTTATCGAGTTCTGCCAACCCGTATAAAAATGAAGAAACATGTGCTCCCTAAATCGGACTGCAAAATTAGTGGTTTCTTTTTGAAATACAAGGGGTTAGCGAAAATAATTTTATCATTTTTTAATTACAATTGTCCGCTTGCTAATTTTCCTCTGACAATACCAAAGTCGTTGATTATCTTTGCAAACACGTAGAGAGGATAAAGAACAATAGGTTTCGAAGACAATAGGTCAGATTTTAATGAGTTAATTGTATTTTTCTATTTTTCAATGTCTCCTAAATTATTGATGCAATTGCAAATTATATCCTATGAAAATATCCATCATTACCGTTTCTTTCAACAGTGCCCAAACCATTCGTCAAACCATTGAAAGTGTGCTTGCTCAGGATTATAACGATTTGGAATATATCGTGATTGATGGAGATTCAAAAGATGGAACGGTGGGGATTTTGGAGTCTTTCGGCGATAAAATCAAGTTTATTTCTGAGCCTGACAAGGGAATTTATGATGCCTTGAATAAAGGTGTAAAAATGGCTTCAGGCGAAATTATTGGAACAATTGGAGGTGATGATTTTTATCCTAACTCACAAGTTATCAGCCATGTAGTCAAAACGTTTGAAGAAGCGAAGTCGGATGCCGTTTATGGAGATAAGCAATATGTAAACATGGGCGATGATGAAACAATTGTGCGTTATTGGCAGTCGGGTGAGTACATACGGGAGAATTGGCTGAAGGGTTGGATGCCACCGCATTTGTCGTTTTATTTGAAAAAATCTGCTTTTGGGAAGTTTGGTTACTATATTACAGATTTCACCTGTTCGGGAGATTATGAGTTAATGCTGAGAATGTTGTATAAAAATAAACTGACTGCAAAATATCTTCCAGAAGTAGTGATGACGATGCGAAATGGCGGAACGAGTACTGCCTCTTGGAAACATCGCTTTCGGGCAAATATGGAAGACCGTCGTGCTTGGCGAGTTAATAATTTAAAACCTCGCTGGTACACGCTTTGGATGAAACCGATTGCTAAGATTGGTCAGTTGTTTATGAAAAAATAAAATCTGTTGAAAATCATTAAAATGACAGTTGAAAACCTGTCTTACTCTAAAATATGCGTATAATTTTGCTTACCCAAGATGATCCATTTTATTTGGCTCAAAACATTGATTATTTGATTAAAAATCTCCCTGAACACTCAGAAATAGTGGCTACAGTGGTTTTTGAGGTTTCACCGTTTGGGAAACGAGAATCCTTCACTGATAAACTTAAAAAGACTTATGATATTTTTGGCTTAGGTTTCTTTGTGAATTATGGGGTAAAATTTGTACTCTCTAAACTGAATCCGAATAAAAAAGTAAAGAATATTTTGGCGAGGCACAAAGTACCTTTGGTAGAGATTGAGGGGAATATTAACAAAGCCGAAAACTTGGATAAGTTACGGACTTATGAACCCGATTTATTAATCTCAATCGCTGGAAATCAAATATTTAAGATGCCTTTGATTAATCTTGCTACAAAGGGTTGCTTGAATTTGCACACGGCTTTATTGCCTAAATATCGTGGATTGATGCCGTCTTTTTGGGTAATAAAAAACAATGAAAAATATACCGGTGTTTCCATTTTCTTTGTGGATGAAGGCATTGATAGTGGTGATATTTTGGTTCAGAAAAAAGTGGAAATTGGCAATAAAACGCAAGCGGAATTAATTGACGAAACTAAGTTGTTGGGAATGCAAGCAATTTTGGAATCAGTCGAGAAAATTCATTCGGGAAACTATGAAATTATCCCAAATCCAAATGAAGAAATGACTTACTTTACTTTTCCTACAAAGGAGGATGTGAAGGCATTTTTGGCTTCTGGAAAAAAGTTTTACTAAATAGCTACGAGCTTCGAGCCATGAGCTTCGAGCCATGAGCTTCGAGCATTTTTGAAAGCTAAATTTTACAAGTATTAAATGCTGATAGCTCATTGCTCACAGCTAAAAGCTAAAATGAATATTCTTACATTTGATATAGAAGAGTGGTTTCACATTTTGGATAATAATTCGACCAAAACGGAAGCAGATTGGGCAAAATATCCCAATCGCATCCATGAAAATATGGAGCAAATTTTCCAACTTTTAGAGCAAACTAATCAGCAAGCAACTTTCTTTTGCTTGGGTTGGGTTGCCCGAAAACACCCTGACATCATACGAGCAATTGCGGAACGTGGCTACGAAATTGCTACTCATTCCGACTTGCATCAATTGGCTTATGAACAAAGTCGGACGGAATTTAAAAATGACTTAGAAACATCAATTAAAGCTTTGGAAGATGTTTCTGGCAAGAAAATTAGGGCGTACAGAGCGCCAGGGTTTTCGATAAAACAAGAAAACAAATGGGTTTTTGAGGAATTAATTAAGCATGGAATTGAAGTGGATTGTTCAGTATTTCCTGCCAAACGTTCGCACGGTGGGTTTGAGCAATTTGGGCTTGCTGAACCTTGCTGGATTGATATTGATGGAATGCGTTTGAAGGAATTTCCGATAAATACGGTCAATGGTTTTGGGCAGTCACTTATTTTTTCGGGCGGTGGATATTTTCGCCTTCTCCCCTACCCTGTTTTGCAGTTTTTGACGAAAAAATCTAATTATGTAATGACTTATTTTCATCCGAGAGATTTTGATGCCAACCAACCCATGATTGAGGAATTAAGTCGGATTCGTAAGTTTAAATCTTATTATGGATTGGCTGGTTGCTTAGACAAATTACAGGATTTAATGACCGATTTCCCATTTATTGATTTGGCTTCTGCCGAGAAATTGGTGGATTGGAATAAGGCTAAAATTGTAAAAATTTAGTGTACTTACCGATTTTGGAAAATCGGATTACACCTTGGCTACACGAAATGGTTTTACATCAAATTTCTCCCATACTTTTTGTTGAATATAAGGTTCTGAATCCATCCAATTTTGAAGTTCTTTTGGGTCTTCAAATTGGAGGATCATCATTGAACCAATCATCTTTCCTTCATCATTTAAGATTGCTCCTCCAAGGATAAAATTCCCATTTTCCTTCATTTTTTTAACGCCTTCCAAATGATAAGGTCTTACGTTCATGCGATGATCGAGCGCATTTTCGTGAGTCCCGTCGTATGCGATTATTAAATATTGATTCATCTATTTTTATAATTTCGGATTGAATTACAAAAATAATAAATTATGCGTGACTTTTTAAAAATATTCCTGTCGTAAATTTCAATCAATCCTTTATTTTTTAGCGTTAAATTCAGAAAAAAAATCAAGTTTGGTATATTTAAGTAAAATTTAATCTATGTTAATCTCATTTTAGGAGGTTTTATTATCATTTTTCTACTTTTATATAATTAATTAACATTTGATAATTTAATTTGTGCAAAAAAAATGTTTTTTTGGCATTGCTATTATCCTTTTATGTAAAATATATAACAACTCGCCGAAGACCAGAAATACTATGACCCGTAATTTAATACAATTTATAACGAAATTCGTTCCTTTTACTGAAGAGGAATTAAGGAAATCCGAACATTTTTTTTCGGAAAAAATACTAAGGAAAGGTGATTTTTGGGTTAAAGAAGGAGACCTTAATACTGATGTATTATTTTTAAATAAAGGAATGATTCGTACATATTTTGTAAAAAATGAAATCGAAAAAACATTTGATTTAACCATCGAAAATCAGATTGTTACTGCAACCGAATCTTATTCTTTTGGGATGCCAAGTAGAGATTTTCTTCAGGCAATAGAAGATTGTCATTTATGTGTGATTGCCAAAGAAAATTTAGATATTCTTTTTTCTCAATCAGCCAAATGGGAACGCCTTGGCAGACTCATTTTTGAGGGTTATACCATCAGTCAAGAAGTTAGATTACGTTCTTTTATTTCAGAAACCGCCCAAGAACGTTACGAACGATTAGCAAAATACCAGCCCGAATTGATCCAACGAACTCCGCAAATATATTTAGCCAATTTTTTAGGAATTACCCCGCAATCTTTGAGTCGTTTGCGTAGAAAAATCATACCCAAGTAGAAAGGGAGACAGGAGAAAAGGAGATGGAAAATAGGAAGAGTAAATTTTATACTTTCCCGTGCCTCCTTTCTCCCTTTCTCCGTAAAGCCTACCAGTTCAAAATCACCTTCTCAATTACATCGCAAGCCTCATTCATTTGTGATTCTGTAATAACTAATGGCGGAGCAAAACGAATCTTATTGCCGTGCGTTGGTTTTGCCAAAAGTCCATTTTCTTTAAAAGCCATACACATGTTCCAAGCCGTTTCTCCTTCTTCTGAATCGTTGATTTCTATGGCATTTAAAAGTCCTTTCCCCCGTACAATTGTCAGTAAATCAGGACGTTTTGTCATAATATCGCCCATTCTTTTTCTGAATAATTGCCCCATTATTTCAGCATTTTCAGAGAGATTTTCGTCTTGAATAACTTTCAAGGCTGCCACCGTGACGGCACAGGCTAAAGGATTTCCTCCATACGTTGAACCGTGTTCGCCAGGTTTGATGGTGAGCATAATTTCGTCATCACAAAGCACTGCCGAAACGGGATAAACGCCTCCAGAAAGTGCTTTTCCAAGAATCAAAATATCTGGTTTAAAGTCCTCGTGGTCGCAACATAAACGCTTACCTGTACGGGCAATGCCTGTCTGCACTTCGTCAGCAATGAAAAGTACGTTTTTAGCTTTACACATTTCGTAAGCCTTTTTCAAATATCCTTCATCTGGAACTACTACGCCTGCTTCGCCCTGAATGGGTTCGACCATAAAACCTGCCACATTTGGGTCTTTTAAAACCTCCGCCAACGCATTCAAATCGTTGTACGGAATAATTTCATAACCTTGCAAAAGGGGTCCATAATCTGAATAACTTGATGGGTCGGTTGAGGATGAGATGGCGGCAATTGTTCTGCCCCAGAAATTCCCTGCGGCAAAAACGGTTTTGGCTTGGTCTTGAGGAACACCTTTTACTTTATATGCCCATTTACGGGTTAATTTCAAGGCTGTTTCCCCTCCTTCGGCTCCTGAGTTCATCATCAGCACTTTATCATATCCGAAATATTCGCACATAAATTTTTCACAAATTCCTAATTGGTCATTGTAAAATGCTCTTGAAGTTAAAGTTAAATTTTGAGCTTGCGCCACTAAAGCCTGAACAATTTTTGGATGACAATGACCCTGATTTACCGCACTATAAGCGGAAAGGAAATCGAAATAGCGTTTATTATCAACATCCCAAACGAATACGCCTTCGCCTTTTTGAAGGACTACGGGCATTGGATGATAATTATGAGCTCCGAAACGGTCTTCGAGCAT
>NZ_CBABQS010000024.1:0-53648 GCF_964672035.1 Arcicella sp. | reverse complement strand
TTGTAATAAACTTGTTCATCGTATTTTTGCTTGCGTTAAACGAAAAGAATGTTATGTCGAAAACTATATCACAACCAATAGTTTTTGAAAAGTAATTTGTACTTTTTTAATACTTTTTCCTTGTTTTTACCATAGAAATCGTCCCAGTGTAAATCAGTACAATCGGTAAAATCTATGGTCTAATTTTGTTTAAGGAAAATAGCATAAAACTTGGTATCTTATCTTAAACAACCCTTATTTACGCATGAAAAAAATCATTATTTTATTGTTTTTGACGACCGCAGGGTTTTCACAATCCATTAAATTTCGTTCGCAAATGATTGCGGCAGAAAGTTTTGAATCGGTTGGCGTTTTTGATGTAAATAAAGATGGAATTTTAGACATTGTTTCGGGCTACTATTGGTATAAAGGACCTTCCTTTCGTGACCGTATTTACATAGGAGCGATAGAAAGACACGGCGAATATTGGGATGCCTTTTCGGTTCTTCCTTTTGATGCCAACGGAGATGGTTGGACGGATTTTATCACAGGAGGATGGTGGGGAAATAGTCTCAAGATTTGGGAAAATCCTAAAAATGACGGGTCTTGGAAAGAAAGTATAATTGACACCTGCGGAAACGTTGAAACTACTCGTTTATTCGATGTCGATGGCGATGGAGTAATGGAAATTTGTCCCAATAATCCGAGAAAATCTTTAAAATATTATCGTTTTGAAAATGGTAAATTTAAAAGATATGCAGTTGCTGAAACGCAAGGACATGGTTTAGGTTGTGGAGATATTAATGGCGACGGTCGCAATGATTTTGTATCCGCCGATGGTTGGTACGAAGCGCCCCAAGATCTACGGAAAGGGAAATGGGTTTATCACCCAGACTTCAAATGGGGAGAATTAAGCGTTCCGATTATCGTAACAGATGTAAATGGTGACGGTAAAACTGATTGTATTGCGGGGCAAGGGCATGGTTACGGATTGGACTGGTACGAGCAAGTTATTGATAATCAGAAAAACAGAACTTGGAAAAAGCACGCCATTGACCCTTATAATTCTCAATATCACGAAATGGTTTGGGCTGATTTGGATGGGGATGGTAAAAATGAATTGATAACGGGAAAGCGTTGGCGAGCTCACGATAGTAATGACGCAGGCGCAAGCGATAATATCGGTTTATATTATTTCAAATGGAATGGAGATAGTTTTGTCAAGCAAGTCATCAGTTATGGGGCTTTTGGCATTGGTAAAGGCACGGGCGTTCAAATGTCGGTGGCTGATTTACGTGGAAATGGTCAGAAAGATATTATTGTGGCGGGCAAAGATGGGCTTTATGTTTTTTGGAATGAAGAGAAACAATGATATTTTAATAACATTTAACCTGCAAAAAAACCGCTCTATCGTTGAGCGGTTTTTTTATTCGTAAATTTGCAGAATCCTACAAAAATTTACGACAACGTACATGAAAATTCTTGATTTATATATCATAAAAAAATTCTTGAGAACGTATTTCTTTGCGGTTCTTATCATCGTAACCATCATTATGGTTATTGATTATACCGAAAAGATTGATAATTTTATTGATAATAAAGCGCCTCTCAACGAAATTTTAGGGGATTATTACCTCAATTTTATTCCTTATTGGGCCAATTACATCAGTCCTTTGATGGTCTTTATTGCCACCGTTTTTTTTACGGCAAATATGGCCGCCCGAACCGAAATTATTGCCATTCTGAGTACTGGAGTCAGTTTTATGCGGTTTCTTCGTCCCTATTTGATTGGTTCTACCTTGCTCGGTTTGCTTACTTTTTTAATGGTAGGCTGGGTAATCCCCATTGCTAATAAAACCCGTATTGCCTTTGAAAGAAAATACGTAGAAGGTGGTTCTTATTATTTCAGCGGGCGGGACGTTCACATCAAAATTGGCCCCGAAGATTATGCCTATATGGAAAGTTATGATACTGGAACAAACACGGGTTATCGGTTTGCGTTGGATAAAATTTCGGATAGTAAGTTGAAAGTTAAGTTGTTAGCTGACAGAATTGTTTGGGATACTACCCGCCGAAAATGGACAATTCAAGATTATAGAATCAGAACTTTTTTGGAAAATGGAAAAGAAACACTAACCTACGGCGCAAAGTTGGATACTACGTTGAACTTGCTACCCAAAGATTTCGACAGTAAATATCAATTGCAAGAAACCTTCACGATGCCCGAATTGGAAGAAACGATTGATAAAGTGAGAAGTCGTGGTTCGGATGGAATTGAAATATTTTTAATTGAAAAATACCTTCGTTTCGCTAATCCTTTTGCCGTGGTAATTCTGACGGTTATTGGCGTAATTGTTTCCGCTCGCAAAGCCCGAGGCGGCGTAGGATTTCAGATTGCTTTGGGCTTTATGTTGGCATTTTTGTACATTCTGTTTTTCATGATGAGCAAAGGAATTGCCCAATCGGGTGGAATGCCGCCACTTTTGGCCGTTTGGTTACCTAATATTGTCTTTACTTTTATTGGCATGATTCTGTATCGAGCCGTTCCGAGATAATTAAATATATTCTTAAAATAGACCACGGATGACATTGTAACGTACACATTTATGAAAACCACTTTTAAAGACTTTTTTACTTTACATTTCGTCGTATTAATTTTTGGATTTACGGCAATTCTTGGGCAACTTATTTCGATTCATACGCTGGGATTAGTTTTTTTTCGTACACTTTTCGCAACGATTGGTTTTTATATCTACTTCAAAATAAGGGGTTTATCCATCGAAATTGATACCAAAGGAAAACTGCAATTATTGGGAACGGGTGGGATTATTGTGGCTTTACATTGGTTTACTTTCTTCTATTCCGCTAAGGTTTCAACCATTGCTATTTCGTTGGCAGGACTTTCAACTACTTCACTTTGGACGAGTTTTATAGAACCATTGTGGAATAAGAAACGGATAAAACCACTTCAAGTTATTTTTGGGAGTGTCATTGTTTTGGGTTTATATTTAATATTTCTCTACGAATTTAATCATATTTGGGGGTTAGGATTGAGTATTATTTGTGCGATTTTAGGGGCAACTTTCTCAGTCTTAAACGGAGAGTTTTCCAAAAAATATACTTCCCAAATCATTACTTTTTATGAAATGTTGGGCGTTGCCATTAGCACGTTTATTCCAGTTTTATATATTTTAATTTCTGGAAATACCACAATTTCCATCATCCCACAAGCCATGGATTGGCTCTGGATTTTTATCTTAGCCTTCGTTTGTACCATCTATGCCTACACAGAATCAGTCAATTTGGTTAGAATTTTCTCCGCTTTTACATTCAATTTGACCTTGAATTTAGAGCCAGTTTACGGAATAATGCTCGCTTACTCATTCTTCGGGGAAAAAGAACGCATGACAGCGGGATTTTATGCAGGAACTTTGGTAATTTTATTATCAGTCTTACTGTACCCTCTATCTGAAAAACTAACACGTGAAAACTTTAAACTTAAAAAACCTTAGTATCGTTCTGGGCATTGCTCCCATTTTATTTTTTGTCTATTACGTCTGGTAATACACGATTAATGTTCCTTTTCTTGACGACGAATATTGAAAGTTGAAAATGGAAAATATGAAATCAAATACAGCAACTTGAAAGTTAGATTGTAAATGGCAATTCTGTAAAAAGAGATTCTATTATGAAATTTTAAACGCAAACTTTGGTAATTTTGGACTTTGTTCTAATGCACCACGTGTTCAGTAACTTTAAATCTGTCTTTTATTATAAAAATTTGTATCCGAATTCTTGCCTATAAACTACTTAAAACATAATAATTTGACCCAAAAAAGATTTTGCTGTTCGCATAAAACAACCACAATCACGAATGAAATCATTACAATTGAAAAACTTTGCTGTTTTTTTAATGCTATGTCCAATTCTATTCTTTATTTATTACGTTTGGAAATATACGATAAATATACCCTTTTTGGACGATAGTTTATATTACACCAAGTGCTTAGTTGATGTAGAAAAAAGTAATTCTATTGTTGATAAGTTCTGGATTTTTATGAAGCAACATACCATTACCGAGCATAGAACGCCAGTTTCTAAGTTTACGGCTTGGTTGATTTATAAATTTACGGGAAAGTTTAATTACACTATTTTGGCTCATTTGGGCAATATAGCTCTCTTTGGAATGATGTTTTTATTCTGGCGTTTCTTCAAAAAACACGTATGGAATATCATCTATTTTTTGCCAATACCATTCTTGATTTTTCAGATGCAAACGTACGAAAATCAGTTTTGGACTATCTGTAATTGGACGTATTATCCCATTGGTTTACTGCAAATGGTCGTCTTATATTTGCTGAGTTATCAAAAGAAAAACAACCTACTTTATGCCATTCTGACCACCATTTTAGTAACGTTTACTTTCAGTAATGGGATGTTTGTGTTTCTGCCCGCCGGATTAGTCTTGATTTATCAGAAAAGATATAAAGAATTGGGGCTTTTATTCGTGATAGGCGTGGCGTGTGTGGCTTTATATTTCAGTAATTATAGACCATCGCCAATTGCACCGCACGAGTTTTCATTGGCAAATTTATTGAGAGGATTTTTATTGTTGTTGGGGGCATACGTGGACGTACAAAGTTTCCATCAACTGGCCATTTTTACGAGTACATTTTTTGGTATAATCATTTTGTCATTAATGACTTGGGGAGGATTTGTATTATTAAAAAAATACATTCAAAGTACTGATAACCAAAGTGTTAGTTCATTGCAAAAAGATTATTTATTCATCATTTCCTCAATGATAGCCTTGTGTATGTCGGCGGGTGCGGTCGCTTATTCTCGCTATTCGGGTGAGTTCGGATTTGAAGAAATGTTTGTGAGTCGTTACCGTTTTATCAGTATTACACTCTTTTGTTTGGGATATTTATTTGCTTTATTATTGATTCATAAAGTGCAATATAAACGAATTTTATTGGCGGTTTTTTTCCCGATTACGAGTTTATTATACGTATATTCTTACTATTATTTGCATCAAAATAACGTCAATTTTCGTGAAAAATTAGTCGCTGCAGCCTTCAATTTTAAGTACCATAATAGTTGGGTTTTATATCCTTTCGATAACGATTGGACATATCAAGTTGATGTGGTAAATTCGGAAGCCATAAAAATGGGCGTTTATCAATTACCTAAGTTGCCATTTACAAATTTTCAAGAGGAAATAAATAAAGATACTGTTTACAATACCAGCGACTTAGCTTTTGTAATTGAACAAAAGAAAGATAGATTTACGGTGAAAAACGAAACACTCGATGTTGAAAACCCTTTGGAAATTCAGCAAAATGTCGTGCTTAAATCTAAAAGAAATTTGTATTTACTGCCTTTAAATCGTCAGCGAAATAAGAGCAGAAGGGATTATGTCTTAAATCAACATTTGTTTTGGAAAGGCTTTGAAACGGATATTCTCAAAAACACTTTTGTGCCAGACGAATATACCATTGGATTGTTGAAAGTTCAAGACGGAAAATACGAAATTCATTATAGTAATATTAAAATTAAGTTGTAGAAAAACGTTCAATGTTCAATATATCAATGCTATTTCTCTTTCTTTTTTTACCTTGAAAATTGAACATTAATTAAAATATATAAAATCGGTGCTTACCCCAAAAAACTTAGCAAATTCGGCCTTGTGGCTACTTTTTTTAATGACAGTTATTCCAATTGGTCTATTAGCAATCTATAATCATCCATCCGTTGATGACGATTATTGTTTCGCTTACATGACCAGAGATTACGGTTTTTGGGAGGCTCAAAAATTCTACTACGAAGGTTGGTCAGGAAGATATATTTCCAATATGATTTTTCATGCGACTCCCTTGGCTTTTGGCGTTTTTTGGTTTGTAAAAGTGATGCCCTTTTTGATTTTGGGTTTATTATATCACGCCATTTACACGCTAATTGGTGAATTATTAAAGCCATCACGACAAAATCAATTATTATTGGCCGCCACTTTTTTAAGCCTTTTTATTATTTTCTCGTCGAGCGTGGTTGATACTTTTTATTGGTACACTTCCGTTTTTATTTTCCCAACTTCGGTTTGTTATTTTCTGTATTTGATAGTGGTTATTTTACGCTATTATCAGCGTCAATATCAGCGAATTAAATATCCAATTGCGCTTTTAGCCGCCACTTTAGTATTTTTTATCGTGGGTTCTAATGAAGTGATGATGCTTTTTGTGTTGGCTTTTTTGGGAATGGTTTGGCTGTATATTTTAGTTTTTGAAAAACGATTTGACGGTTTTATTTTTGGATTAATCCTTGTGGGAGCATATTTTGCCTTCTTTTGGGTAATTAAAGCGAAAGGAAATGAAATTCGTATGGCAGGCGGAAATGTTTTAGGAGGGGCTATTTTTCAATCGCTTTTAAATGCCTTAAAATCAACGATTGTAAGTTGTTTAAGATGGGGGGTACTTTTAATGTTTTTTGCATTTTCATATTCAATATATTTCTTGAAAAAATACTTCCCACAAATACCCTCCAATGTCTTCAAAGTAAATATTTGGATAGCCATTGCAGGGCTATTTGTCTTAATTTTTCTGATGTTTTTTGTAATTCATTATGGCAATGACATGGGCGTTCCTGACCGTGTGAAAAATATTATTTTTGCCATTTACGCACTTGGTTTTTTTTATATTGTTACCATTGCCCATTTTGCTTATTTTGATGAAAAGAGAAAGGTTAAAAATGAATGGGGATGGATTGGATTAATAACATTTACATTATTGTCTTCTATTTATTTTGATGGCAAAAACTTAATAACAATGTACGCTGATATTCGCTTGGGAATTGCCAAAAGATATGACCAAGAAATGACTCAGCGATATACCCAAATCAGAGAAAGTAAAACGGATACTATTTATCTGGCTCCGCTAAAAAATATTCCGAAATCTCTCTGTTTCGACGACATAAAAACCAACGAAAAACACCTTTGGAATAAATGTTATGCTACTTATTTTGATAAGAAAGTGATAATTTTGAAAGAGTAAACCAATATCATGCAACAAGCCAAAAACTTATTTATCTCCGTGATAATTCCCTGTTTTAACGAAGAACAAGTAATTGCTCATACTTACGAAAGAGTGAACAAAACCATGCAAAGTTTTGAACATCGTGGATATGAATTGATTTTTATCAATGACGGAAGCCGTGACAAAACGTTGGAATTATTGAGAGTAATCGCCCAAAAGGATTCAAATGTTAAAATTGTGAGTTTTTCGAGAAATTTTGGTCATCAACCCGCCGTTACTGCGGGCATAAATATCTGCACCGGCGATGTCGCAATTATCATTGACGGTGACCTTCAAGACCCGCCAGAATTGTTTCCCGAAATGGTAAAAATACACCTTGACCAGAATGCCAACGTAGTATATGGCTTGCGGGGAGAACGAAAAGGGGAAACTTTTTTCAAGAAATTATCGGCAAAATATTTCTATAAAACCATTAATTTTCTTTCGGATACAAAACTCCCAGTTGATACGGGCGATTTTCGTTTGATTGATAAACACGTGATTGAGGCGTTTAAAAGTTTACCCGAAAAGAACAAATACATCCGAGGATTAATCTCTTGGATTGGTTTCAAACAAGTACCCATTACGTATGTGCGTGATGAACGCTTTGCGGGCGAGACAAAATATCCCCTCTCGAAAATGATAAAATTTGCTTCGACAAGTCTTTTGTACTTCAGTAAAAAACCTTTGAAATTAGCCCTTACGATAGGTTTAATTAGTATTTTTATTGGAATTGGTTTGGCCGTTTGGGTAATAACTGGACTCATTTATCGAACCAATAGCATCGTTCCTGGTTGGGCTTCCACCATTATTGCGCTCATCTTTTTTGGCGGAATTCAATTGTTGACAATTGGTGTTTTAGGTGAATATTTGGGAAATATGTTCGAGGAAATCAAGAACCGCCCAGAGTATATTATTCATGAAAAAATTAACTTTTAAATAGTAGGGATTTGGGATTAGGGATTAGGAATTAGGGAGTTTTACCTAATCCCCAATCCCTAATCCTAAACCCCTACACTCTTCCCCTTTGAAAAAGACATTAACCCAGATAGGTATCATTCTACCTATCTTTTTTTTCATATTAATGCTCTTCACGTATGCCGTGAATGTGCCTTGGATGGACGATTCAGACGCTTTTCCAGATTTTTTAGGGCGTTTTCTGGAAGCCAAAGATTTCAATGAAAGAATATGGCTTTTGTTCAAACCCAATAATGAACACCGCATCGTTTATGCCAAATTGATGAATCTTTTGCATTATGCGCTCACGGGAACGCTCAATATGCGGACGCTTACGATTATTTCCAATATTACACTCTTCGGAATGTTGTGGATTTTTTGGCGAGTGATTAAGGAGCAAAAACTGCCAGCCTACTATTTTTTGCCCGTTCCACTGTTGCTTTTACATCCTCAATATTACTTGACAAGCATCTGGACTATCACTGGTTTTCAGTATCAACCGGTCATTTTTTTTGGATTATTGGGCGTTTATTTACTCTCAAAAAATACGTTTTGGACGTTTTTAGGAGCCGCCTTTGCGGTATTTTTTGATAGCTTTACCATGAGTAACGGCTTGTTTTATTGGATAGTTGGCATGGTGATTTTGGCTTTGCAAGCTCGTTATAAAATGTTGGGTATTTGGCTTATTTTTACGATAGCAACTTTCAAATTGTACTTCTATAAATTCGATACGCAAGCCAATGACCAAGGGTTTGATTATTTTTTCCATCATCCTCACGAAAGTTTCTTTGGATTCTTTACGCATTTAGGGGGAAGTTTTGATTTTCAGACACTTAGCCCAATTTTAGAGCGTTCCATTGTTCCGACTATTGCAGGGTTCATCCTGATTTTAATTGCTATTTGGTGGATTTTTTTGAAAGGCATGACACTTTTGGAAAATTTTTCTATCGCTAAATATGGTATTAAGCTGCAAAATAAATTAAACGCCGAACCTTCCAATTATATCATTTTAGGATGCTTTTTATTTTTGGTAATAAATGCCATTGTTATTGCAATTTTACGTCCAAGATTTGGCTATTTTGTGATGTTGGTGAGTAATTATAAAATCTATCCCGCCACGATGTTAGTAATCGCTTATTTGATGATATTAACGGGCTGGTTAAAATTTAATCTGTCCCAAAAATCTTTCAAGTGGATATTGATTGGAAGTGTGGCTTTTTATGTGGCATCTTACCTGAAATTTCTTCCTGAAGTTCACGAACGTAGAAAAGATTTATTGGTTAGAATTTTCAATCAAGAACACGACCAAATTGGTTTAGGACCTATTGAAGGCTCAGATTTCGACCGCTACGTTCAGACTGCTTTAGCTCGGCTCGTACCAAAAGGGATTTTTCAATATCCTCAAACGATTTTTAAAGATTCGGAAAAAGAAATATTAAACCAATTGCCTGATAATCAATCCACTCAAGTCGATATTCGTATGAAAGATAAAGAGGTTTTTGTGGTCAGTAATGAATTTCCAATTGGCTTTGGCATTAATGATGGTATTTATCTACTCTTAAAATCAGCTAAAAAAACCTACTTAATTTATCAAAGGCGAAACACGCTGGGATATTTTAATAATGAAATAGCCATACAAATTCCTCCACAATATCTCGTTCGTGATGCCTATCAAATTGGTATATTTTGGGTAAATGGTGATACACAAAAAGTCTTTAATGCCAATCAGACTATTGAAGTAAATTTCTGATATGTATCTTTGTTTTAAAATCTGAAATATATATTACCTTTAATAAGCCTCAAATTTCAATTATTGCTTCTTTGTATAATGAACGTGAGACATTCCCAGATCTAATCAAACGATTGAATGCGGTCATGGATTAGTCGGAATTGAAGATTAAAATTGTATTAATTGATAATGGTAGTCGTGACAATACCGCTCAATTAATGCAAGCAATTGCCCTTTCAGACGAGCCTTACTATGAAATCAATTGGCTTTAATTACTTGTTTAGCTCATACAAAAACATTTTGAGCGTATTTTTCAGTCGATAAATAGACTGTTTTTATTATAAAGGAAACGATTGTGGACAAGGAGTTTTCAGCGTGATTAGTTGATTATTAATTATTTAAAAAATATGCAAGTTTGGAAATTTGGAGGTACTTCAGTCGGGAAGCCCGAAAGAATGCACTCTATCAAAAATTTGATTACCGAAGATGGTAATCGCAAAATCGTAGTTTTGTCGGCTCTTTCGGGTACGACCAATGCGCTTATCTCCATCGGAGAATCTTTGAAAGCCAATAATGATGCGGAGGCAATTGAGAAAATCAATATCTTGTACGCTCATTATGAAGAGTTTATTAAAGAATTATACGCAACGCCAGAAGGGTTTGCCAAAGGTAAAACCATTATCGAAAATGAGTTTTCTTTTATTCGTTCCTTAGTAAATATTAAGCCTTTTTCGCTGAAACAGGAAAAGGAAATTGTGGCAGAAGGTGAACTACTTTCTACTCAAATGTTTGAGGCATTTTTGCAAGAAGAAGGCGTAAAATCGGCTCTTTTGCCAGCCTTAGATTTCATGTTGATTGATGCCGATAATGAGCCAGTGCTGAAATTTACCGAAGAAAAATTAGGTTCGATTTTATCGCAATTAAAGGATCGTCAGATATTTATTACCCAAGGCTTTATCTGTCGTAATCCACGTGGCGAAGTTGATAACTTAAAACGTGGTGGTTCCGATTATACTGCATCATTGATTGGTGGAGCAATTGTAGCAGAAGAAGTTCAAATCTGGACTGACATTGACGGAATGCACAATAACGACCCAAGAATCGTTAAAAAAACCTTCCCTATTCGTGAGTTAACTTTTGAAGAAGCGGCTGAATTAGCGTATTTCGGAGCAAAAATTTTGCACCCAAGTACCATTACACCTGCTAAAATGAAAGGCGTTCCCGTTCGTTTGAAAAATACGATGGAACCGTTGGCTTTTGGTACATTGATTGCTGACAAAACGTCTGACCGTGAAATTAAAGCGATTGCAGCCAAAGATAATTTGACGGCCATTTACATTCACTCAACCAGAATGTTGAATGCCTACGGTTTTTTGAGAAGAGTATTTGAGGTTTTTGAGAAATACAAAACGCCCGTTGATATGATTACGACTTCGGAAGTTTCCGTTTCTGTAACCATTGATAATGATGAACATTTAGATTCTATCATGGCAGAATTACGTCAATTTGCTGATTTAGAGGAAGTTGATAAAGACCAAACCATTGTTTGTATCGTTGGAAATTTCTCGGCGGACAAAGAAGGAATTGCCTTGAAAGTATTAGAAGCGATGAAAAACATTCCAATCAGAATGATTTGTTACGGAGCTTCCGAACATAACATTACACTTTTGATTCACGGTAAAAACAAAGCAGCGGCATTGAATGCTTTGAACGAAAGATGCTTTTTGTACGAAGATGCGATGAAAGATATTTTCTCGGCACCGTGATATTAGCAACATTGTCTTAAAAGCCGTGTTGTGATATTTGCAACACGGCTTTTTGTTTATCTTTGTGAAATAGAATAAAGAATAATATGCTACAAATACAACAAATAAAAGAAAACAAAGCCGCAACCATTGAAGGCTTGAATAGAAAATATTTCAAAGGTGCAGAAGAAGCCGTTGAGCAAATTTTGGGTTTAGACGAAAAACGTCGTGAAACACAGGTTGAATTAGATAATACCCTTGCTAAATCCAATGCCCTTGCTAAAGAAATTGGCGGTTTGATGAAAGCAGGGAAAAAAGAAGAAGCCGAAGCTGCAAAAGCTGAAACGGGAACTTTGAAAGCTCGTTCTAAAGAATTGGAAGAGTCTTTAAAGGTTTTAGAATCAGACCTTTACGAAGTATTAGTAACGTTGCCAAATCTTCCACATTCAAGCGTTCCCGCAGGGAAAACACCTGAGGAAAATGAAGTTGTTTTGGAAAATGGTGTAATTCCAATGCTTCCAGAAGGTTCAGTTCCGCATTGGGATTTAATCAAGAAATACGATATTATTGATTTTGAATTGGGCAATAAAATCGCTGGGGCGGGTTTTCCAGTTTACAAAGGAAAAGGAGCCAGAATCCAAAGAGCTCTGATAAATTTCTTCTTGGATGAGGCCATTAATGCGGGCTATATGGAAATTCAACCGCCCATTTTGATTAATAAAGAATCAGGTTTTGGCACGGGACAATTACCCGATAAAGACGGGCAAATGTATCACGCTACGGTAGATGATTTATTCTTAATCCCCACTGCCGAAGTACCGATTACCAATATGTACCGTGACGTAATTTTGCAAGAAAGTGAATTGCCCATCAAAAATGCGGGTTATACGCCTTGTTTTCGTAGAGAAGCGGGTTCTTGGGGCGCTCATGTGCGTGGGTTAAACCGTTTGCACCAATTTGATAAAATTGAGATTGTTCGCATTGAAAAGCCAGAAAATTCTTACGATGCTTTGGAAGAAATGTCTTTGCACGTACAAGGGATTTTACAAAAATTAGAATTGCCTTACCGTGTGTTGCGTTTGTGCGGTGGTGATATGAGCTTTACGTCTGCGCTTACGTATGACATGGAAGTTTGGTCGGCGGCACAAGCACGTTGGTTGGAAGTAAGCTCAGTTTCTAACTTTGAAACTTACCAAGCAAACCGCCTGAAATTGAGAATGAAAACCGAAGGAAAATCTCAATTATTACATACTTTGAATGGTTCAGCGTTGGCCTTACCCCGTATTTTGGCTTCGATTTTGGAGAATAACCAAACGCCAGACGGTATTAAAATTCCAAAGGTATTGGTGCCTTATTGTGGGTTTGATATGATCGGATAAGGTTTTACGTGAACTGAGATAAAATAGACCACGGATGACACAGATTTGACGGATTTACACAGACAAAATGATAAACAATCTGTGTAAATCCGTTAAATCAGTATTATCCGTGGTCTATTTTTGGGTATCACACTTTTTTTATTAAATAGTGAAAGTTTTAACATTCTTCACGACCTTTGCAAAAACTCCACAACGAAACTTTTATCAAGTGAAACCAAATCAAAAACCATTTATTATCGGTATTACGGGGGGCAGTGCTTCGGGTAAGACTTTGTTCTTAAATCAATTATTAAAGTCATTTTCGCACGATGAAATTTGTTTGATTTCACAGGATAATTACTACCGTGACCGTAAAGATCAAGAAGTGGATGCTCATGGTTTTATCAATTTTGACGAACCAAAATCGCTGGATTTGCACCAATATGCTACCGATGTTAGAACAATTCACGAAGGAAAAACTTTCCAAAAATTAGAATATACTTTCAATAATCCCGATATCGTTCCCAAAATGATGACCTTCGAACCAAAACCTATTATCGTGGTTGAAGGACTTTTTGTGTTGTATTATAAAGAAATTGCCGATTCATTAGATTTGAAGATTTTTATTGATGCAAAACGTAAACTTAGACTTGACCGCCGTATTAAACGTGATGGTCAGGAGCGTGGTTATGGTGAACTTGAAGAAGTCATGTATCGTTGGAATAACCACGTTGAACCTGCCTTCCAAAAATACATAAAACCATACCGTAAACACGCAGATATTGTCATTCCAAACAACATCCATTTCGAGAAAGGACTGGATATTTTGGTTGGATATTTAAGAACAAAAATTTAAGAATTCATGTCACATCATGCTCTCGTTATAACCCCAAAATCTGAAAAAGATTTATCTAAACTTCAAAAGCAATTTAATGCTAATATCAAAAAAATCAATGAATTAAAACAGCGATTGCAAGAAGATGAAGCATCTTTACGGTTAATCGTTACTCGTATTCAATCCGATATTATTCCCGTTGAGCAAAAGCATTTTGATAAAATTACGGAGTTGGTTTACGTTTTTGATAAACACCATGACGACCCGTTTTTCAAGAAAAAAGAAAAGGAAAAAATTGCTGATTTTATCATTCATAAATCTCAGGAATTGATTGAAGGCACGGGGAATGAAGCCTTGAAAACGCTTTACGATAAATATGCCGATGAACCTTTTGATGACATGGATGCCGAGGCAGAAAATGCTACCGCTGAAATGATGAAAAATATGATGTCATCGATGTTTGGGGTTGAATTTGAGGAGGATGCTAATGTCAGTGACCCGCAAAAAATGCAGGAATACATGGAGCGGAAAATGGAGGAAAAGCAAGCTGAAGCCCAAGCAAAAAAAGCAAAGAAACAGAAAACGGAGAAGCAAATTGAGAAAGAGGAGAAAATAAAAGCAGAAGCTAAAAATGTTAGTAAGGCAGCCCGTAGTATTTATACCGATTTGGTAAAAGCCTTTCATCCCGACCGTGAGCGTGACGAAACTGAACGTGACCGCAAAACCGAAATTATGAAAAGGGTTACGCAAGCTTATGAAAAAGATGATTTATTTGAACTATTACGATTAAAAATAGAATTGCAAGGCTCTGATATTGAATCACTTACAATGGCGGATGAGCAATTGAAATACTACAATAAAATCTTGAAAGAGCAAGTAAGAGAGTTGGAAGAAAACCTTTGGCAATTAAGAATGCAAGGCACGACAGGTGGTCAGGATTTATTAACCAGATTTGGCGGTGATGAAAAGACGATGAAAGCAAAAATTACTCGCCAAGTCAATCAATTGAAGAACAATATAAAGATGATTGAGCAAGATATTTTAGCGCTCGGAGTCAAAGAAAATATGCGTAGATTTTTGAAGAATTATCAAATTCAAGATGATTTTGATGATGATTTTATGGATTTTTTACCGCCTCGATTTTTTAGGTAGCCATCAAAAAAGCCCCCAATTTTCTAAATTGGGGGCTTTTTTGATAATAGTTTCAATACATTTATTCCCAATTTGCATTTTTGGTCATCAATATCTTTTTGAATTGGGTATTCTGTACCATTTTTAAATCACTAATCATGATTCTCAATTTTATTCAAATCTGCCTTACCTTTCTTTCCCAAAGTATTAATCCAAGCGGCAATTTTCAAGACATCCGACTTTGGCACGTGCGACATTGGTGCCATTTCAGTTGCAAAATCGGGCCAGTTTTCGGGTTTTGGTTTATAGACTAATTCCAAGATTTGCTCATTGGTATAATTGCGTTTGGCAATATCGATATAAGAAGGTCCAACGACTCTATTAGCTTCGGCATGGCAAGCTAAACAAGCGTGTTTTTTCAATAAAACCATTACTTCTTTACTATTCACAATGATGTCTTTTGTGGCTCCAATTTTCTCTTTTTTCACCGCACCTTTTACCTCTTTTGCAGGAACTGGCGTAGGCGGAATGGCTCTCAAAGGAACTTTTGCCAAATCTCCCGTGGGAATTTCGTTCATCGTATAATAACTCACATCGTGCAGAAGTGGTTGTCCTTCGTCATTCACAATGCCCGAAGCGGTCACTTGGTGAATATATCCTTGACGAATATTATCCAATACCAAACGCACTTTCATACGGTCTTCTGACACAATTATTCCCCGCAAAGGCGTAATTTCTTGATTGATAATTGGACTTCCGTACTGATGTTGATATTTGTAAGTAAAACTTTTTAATTCGTAGCTATTAAAATTCTCGGCACTTTGGCGACTAATTGGTTGCGTAAATTCAATCTCAAAACCATCGGGACGAGCCGAAACACTTTTCATCTCAAAAGGCATTCTTCCATTCCAAACTAAGCGTTGCAAACCGAATAATTCCTTACCCGTTGACCCCCAACCACGGGATGTTTGTCCCACGAACATTGAGCCATCGTTGCCCCATCTTGCCCGTATAGTTCCCGACTGAAAACCCTCACGGAAAGGATAACAAGCACCTTGATATTTGCCATTTACTTTTTCTAAAGTCATACGCATGGCTTTCGATTGTCCTTGGTCATAAACAAAATATTGTCCTTGAAACGGTCCAAATTTACCGCCCGTTTGGTCTTCAATCATATCAGCCGTAGATATTCCCATCAAAGCATGAGGAAACCAGACGGCTGGCAATTTCAAAGATTTCATTTTCTTCGCAGCCTCAAACATCGGCTCTCCCGTGTCTGGAATGTCTTTCACGGTGGTTGGTTTTAGGGGAGATTCGGGTTCTTTTGTCCACCAAAGTCCACCCGCATTTCCCGCAAAATCACCTTTTTCTAAATGAGTAATCCGTCCAGAACCTACCCAATCGCCTTGATTTTCACCGTATAAAACGTCTCCATTTGAATTAACCGTAAAGCCTGCGGGCGAGCGTAAACCCGTAGCAATGGGTTCAAGCGTTCCGTCTTTTTTGATTTTCACCAACCAGCCCCGCCATTTTGCCAATTTTCCTTCGCCATATCCAACCCAAGCCACATTGAACGTCAAATACATATCGCCATTTTTATCAAAAATGGGCCCGTAAGAGTATTCATGGTAGTTTCCAGAAACTTCCCAATTGGCAAACGACTCATAAATATCGGCTTTATCATCACCATTAGTATCAGTCAATTTTGTCAATTCACCTCTCTGCGTACAGTAAAATGAGCCATCACGATAAGCCAAACCCAAAGATTCATGCAAACCACTGGCGTATAAAGTATAACTCGGTTGCGTCCCATTGGGCATATAAGGATTTTCAATAATCCAGATTTCGCCTCTGCGTGTACATACCGCAACTCGTCCATCGGGCATGGGTGCAACGCCCCCGACTTCCAATTTTATTCCTTCGGGAATGGTAATGGTTTTGATTTCGTAATAATCCTCTTCGGTAAGAGGTTTTGGTTTCTGTTGAGCAAAAATTTGCTGCGTTAAGAAACCAAGGATGGTGATAAATAAATATTTATAGTTTTTCATTTTTCTAAAATATAGTATTAAAAAATAACGTTATAAGAAACCTCTTTCAAACCCGCAAGAGGCATTAGTAATTGCTTTTTACCCTTACTTTCACGGATGAAAGGTTTGTTATTCAGGCTTGCAACAACTTCAACGTAATACATCTGATTATCAACACCATAACGATTGTTAGTTACTTCGGTAATGTCAGTTCCTTCGGCTAAAAGTGCATATAATTGCTTGGCAGTAGTTACTTCTCCTTCAAATACTAAATGACGATTCAAGCCTTCCGATTTTCCCATTGGCGTTGTTAAATCTTTGATTTTCAAGCCTTTATATTCATACATAAAACATGGAAAACCGCTACTATTGAGGTACTTTTCAAGTTTATATCCTTTAAATTTCAAATCTTCTTTCGTTAAACTATCTGGGAATTCTGTTTCATTGTTGTTTAAATATGCCATAGGAAATTTATCATTTGCTTGAATAGTCATCCCCATCGCAGCGGAGGTTTGAGGTTCGCCACGGTCGTGCCACATATCGGTAACATTCAAGAATTTTCCTCTCCACAATTGCAAAAATCCTCCTTGATTGAGGTCGTAAGAAAAACTCAATCCATCGGGCATTCCTACGCTAATTCCGTGCGATATTTTTTTATTGCCATACATAATAAAAGAACGTTGCACGGATGGTTGGTCGGTTGGTTTCACTTCAATTAAAGGTACAGGAACCATATCTAAAAGTGAAGTTCGTTCGGTAATATTTTGTTTTTCCCATTGGTCTTTCTGAATAAAAACGCCTAAAGAATTTGGTCGCCAATTATAATCTTTGGTATAAAGAATCGTGTAAGTATGTTCGCCTACCGCTAATTTTTTTCTACCTTTCACATATTCAAAAGGTTGATGCCAGCCTTGAATAACCGTATCATTATCTACCACAACGGCCCCAATGGCTTCCCATTGCCCGATAAAGGTATAATTGTCAGCAACTTTTGTGGTAAATTTTCCTTGAAATTTTGCTAAAAAATCTCTTTTGGCATTAATGATTTTTTGCGTTACTTGAGGAACTGTTCCAGAAGCAACCATTTTAGGATTGGTCTGTTTAAAATTATTGACTACGCCTTCGGATACTTCAAAGGTTACAGGCGTGAAACTAATATCGCTTTTTTCAAAAACTTCATAAACGATATTCTTGAAGGCCACTTGTCCATGGTCACCTTGAATTCTGAAAGGAGCTTTTGCTACTTCTTGTGGTGAAATTGAGCCACGAGTTACGCCCAATAATTCAACGTTTTCATGGATTAAAAGACCGTTCAAATAAACTGAATTAAAACGGGCATTAGTCAATTTTTTACCCGCAACATCAAAAGTGGGTGCTTTAAAATCAATCTCCAAATGATTCCAAAGTCCAGGGGCTTTTACAGCATTTTGGCGGGGTGGATGTCCTTCATAACCTTCATTTCCTTTCCCACGAGATTCGTCCCAACGATGATAAATAGCGCCACAAAAATTATCTATAATCGGTTTTTTCAACCAAGTATCATAAATCTGAATTTCGTAACGACTTTGGAGATAAATCCCTGAATTAGAGCCCGTTGGAATCATAAAATCCAACGACATTTTGATATTACCGTGTTCCATTAGGGAATACAACTCATCGGTTGCTTGATATTTTGCACCTCTCAAGGTACTCAAAAGTACACCTTTTCCTGCAATAGGTTTGAGCGCATTTCCATCAAAACTACCCGTAACACCGCCTTCAATCGTCCAATTGATACTGGGGTTTTTAAAAGCACTCAAATCGTTCAGCGGAATTTGGGTTTGGGCAAATCCTGTGATAGGAGTAAGAAGGAATAACAGTTTTTTTAACATTAGTTTCATGGGGTATTTTTAAAAATTTTACTTGTAATCAGGAGGTTATTCGCTCGAAATTTTAGCTAAATTTATGAAAAAAATACCGTTTGGCTGTGATGGTCTGGAGTTTTTAGGTTAATAAGTTTGGTTAGATGACAATTCATACAAAAACGCTGCTTATGATAATTCTATGCTACATTTACGATTAGATTTAGAAAGAAAATATTGTAGATGGATGTGGAGAAATATGAGGTTTCTTGGGGGTTTTTAGCCACTAAGGCACTAAGTTTTTTAATTCAATATTTATATTTTTTTTAAAGCCTTAGTATCTTGATGGTAAATATTAAAACCGCCAAACAAAACCTGCCTGATTGCCCGTAAACGTAAGATTTTCAAAAATAGCTTTCCTTTTTTTCAAATGCGAACGATGTACACCGTACATAATTCCATCAAAAAGTAAGAGAAATCCACCCTGCAAAATCACCGATTGACCGTAGCCTTTCAACATATCTTGACTATCAGTTGAATTTTTGCTTTTTTCGAGCAAATACACCCCCGTCATTACGTAAGCTACGTCCAAACCGGTATTTACCAAGAAGGTTTTTTCAGTACTACTTTGTTCTTCCAACGTCTGAAAAGCACTTAAATTTCCTTGCGTTTTTTTAGCTCCCAATACGCCCAAACCCGCCAAAGCACCGTTTACCACGTTCCAATACAGATTCATTTGATAAAAATATTTATCGCTTCCCGATGAATTATTGGCCAGTAAAATCCCGTTAGTAATTAAGTTTGCCCCCGCCCACGAACCCAAAACGGTCAAGCCTTTTCGATTCAAATCAATTCGTTCTTGATTGAAATTTGGGGGCGTTAAATTTTGAGAGAAAATGTTTGTCGAAAATGACAAAAAAAGAGAGAGGAATAATAGATTTTTCATGTTGATAAAGTTTAGATACAGTATCAACATGAAAAATTAAATTTTGTTACAAACTTTGTAAAGCACTTTGAACGGCTTCAAAATTAGGTACTTTTCCAGCATCTTCCAAAATTTCCGCATATTGGATATTTCCATCAACATCAACCACAAAAGCTGAACGTTTTGAAACACCTTTCATCCCTAAAACAAAGTTTTCGTACAACGAACCATAGGCCACCGAAGTGTCTTTGTTGAAATCTGACAACAAATTGAAAGGTAATTTTTGTTCAGCTTTGTATTTGTCTAAGGTAAATAAAGAGTCAACCGAAATAGCTAAAACCTCAGCATTTAGATTTGAATAGATTGAAATATTGTCTCTCATTTCGCACAATTCAGCCGTGCAAGTACCTGTAAAGGCTAAAGGGAAAAATAGGATAACAACATTTTTACCTTTGTAGTCCGAAAGGCTAACCTCTTGTTTATCAGAGTTAAATAATTTAAAATCAGGGGCTTTATCGCCTTTTTGTAATGCCATTATAATTATTTGTTATTCGTAAATTATATCTTTTCATTTATGGCATAATTTTAAATCATGCCATGAATTTGGTTCGGATATTTTGTATTAATTCAACACCTCAGCCATTGCCTCCGCTACACTCGGAATAAAATTCACTTCTGCTTGCTGTTTTTTCTCCTTAAAAGCCTCACGAGGTTTGATACTCAAGATTTGGAATAATTCTTTATCATTCGATACAGCAGGATTTGGTGTCGTTAAAAGCACATCACCCGAGAAAATTGAATTTGCACCCGCCATAAAACATAAGGTTTGCCCTTCGTAAGACATATCCATACGTCCCGCCGAAAGCCTTACCAAAGATTTTGGCATTAGGATTCTTGCCGTAGCAATCGTTCTGACCATATCCCAAATAGAAGCAGGTTCTTGCTCGCCAAGTGGTGTTCCTTTGATTGGTACAAGATTATTAATTGGCACAGAATCAGGATGTTGCGACATATTTGCAAGGGTTTTTAGCATTCCCATTCGGTCAGCATCTCCTTCACCTAAACCAATAATTCCCCCCGAACAAACTGACAACTTTGCCTTACGGACATTATCAATTGTATTTAGACGGTCGGCAAAAGTACGGGTTGAAATCACATCTTCATAATTTTCTTCGCTCGTATCAATGTTGTGATTATAAGCGTACAAACCCGCATCTTTCAACTTTTCAGCCTGTGATTCTGATAACATTCCGAGGGTGCAACAAACTTCTAAACCCATTTCGTTTACGCCCTTTACCATATCCAAAACTTTGTCAAAGTCTTTGTTATCACGCACTTCACGCCAAGCCGCACCCATACAAAAACGAGATGAACCCGCATCTTTGGCACGTTGAGCTGCTGCCAAAACTTCAGGTGTTTCCATCAATTTTTGCACCTTCACATCGGTATGATAGCGAGCCGCCTGTGAACAGTACGAACAATCCTCAGGACATCCGCCCGTTTTAATGGACAATAATGTGCTGATTTGAACCTCTTGCGGGTCATTATACTGACGATGAACGGTGGCAGCACGATAGACTAATTCCATGAAAGGCAAATTATAAATTGCTTCAACTTCTTCTCTTGTCCAGTTATTTTTTATCATTGTGTCGTTTCTTATTTCTTTGAATAGTTAAAATTAACCATGCTTTTCGGGTTTGGCAAATTTGGGGTATAAAATTCCAAACTTACAACTGAATCCGCTCCGAAATCTTGCAAATATCATACGCTGCTTTTTGAATATTCATGAATTGTTCGGGAATTACAATTTTACTTTCTTCCGGTTGGTCAGCATTTGTTTTTAGTTTTAAAATTTGAATATTTTCTTTCACCACAAATTCGCTTTTTTCAACAATTTTAATGGCTTCTTTCAGCATTACTTCAGTGCGTTGAGCCACTATAGTTAATTCTTCAAAATCGGGGATTTCCTCAAAATGTTCACTCGCATACATGGCAAGCGTGGCTACGTAAGAAGAAAATAAATGATTCAACACCGAAAATTTATGTATTTCATTGATGCTCAATTGTTTATGCTTAGGTTCGGAATACATTCGCTGAAATGCTGAGGCTAAATTGGCACTTCTCACAAAGACTTCTTTTCGGATAATTTTATAAGGAACCCTTTCATACTTTACGCCAAAGTACATCTGCGAAACTTGATGATAATACGCCAAATTTGCTTCTAACATCTCAATTAAGGTCTTTTTCAGTTTTTCGTGTTCCCAATTTGGCAGTAAAATATAACTTCCCATAAAAGCAAGTCCTCCGCCAATAACTGTATCATATACTCGTTCAATCAACAAAGCACGGCTTCCCATTCCCAAAAAATCGAAGAGAATCAAGATAAAAGGAGTCATAAAAACTACGCTAACGAGATAGGTTTTACGTTGAAAACTATACGTCCCCAACATACAAACCAATAGAATCGCAAAAAGTAAACGATTATCCGTGACATAATTAAGGATAACCATACCAATAAAAGCACCCGAAATCGTACCAATTAAGCGGTCAAGATTGCGTTCTTTTGTTAGACTATAAGCGGGTTTCATAATCACAACAATCGTTAAAAGAATCCAATTGCTGTGTAAAAAATTGAAAGATTCAGCGATAATAAACCCAACTAACATCATGCCCGAAATACGAAGGGCGTGCCTAAAGGTTTCAGATTTCAGGTTTAAATTATCGGTAAAATTATCTAATTCATATTCTTGATGCGAAATAAATGAAGCAATTCTTATGTCATTTTTAACTAATCTTTTTAGCTTTTTTTCTTTGAAATATTCCCTTATCTTCTTGATTCTCAAATAGATATTCTCAACATTTATTTCAATATTCTTCAATGCCTGTAATCCAATCGTTGAAAATTCAACCGTTGTATGCGCTTGTCCTTTCAAAACTGCCAATGCTTCAATTTCTAATTTTAAATCTTTGATTTTTCGAGGTAATTTCAGGGAAAAATTAGGGTTAGTTCCGTCTTTTAAAGATGCCCCGATTTCATCAATTTGTTCGGCTAAGAGGTTAAGTGTATTTTCAAAATCAGTCAGAATACCCGTTTTATCGAACTGTTTATGCAGGTTTTGGTAATTATAAAAAGTAGACATTATTTGTTCGTACAAGTCCACCATATCCACAAACACTACCAATAAAAAACGACCTTCTTGCGTATTTTCTCGTACAATCTCACGGCTTTTAAGCAATTGTTCTCTCACCGCATCCATCATATCATTCACCGTAATTTGGGCTTCGATAAGTTTTTTATAGTTCTCATCATAATCCATTCCTTCTTGATAAAAACCCGCCTTGATTCGCATAAAATCAGCGATTTCGATTAAACATTCACCCAAATTCAACCGTGCCTGACGGTAAGGCATAATGCGATAAAGCGATAAACTGAGGGCAATATACCACAATCCGCCGAAGAGAATTTCGAGCGAATATAGTAATATTTCAGGTAGTGGACGAATATCTTCAATCCCCAAAGTCATAATTAATAAAGCCGCAATACCCACGGATGCCGCCCGTGTTCCATATACATAAAGCATTGATAACAAGAACGTTAACCCAACTACTAACACACCAAGAAGATACACTGAAAAATTACAAAGAGCGGTCAATAAGGATACAACCGTAACTATTCCAATGGTAAAAAACATGGCATTACGTCGGTGGGTGATTGGGCCAGGTGAATCCACGATGCTCGCACACAAGGCACCCAAAGAGACGGTAATTCCTATTTTGAGTAAGTCAAATTGGGCAAGAACCAAACTCGGAAAAACAACCCCAAAAGTTATCCGAAGTCCATCACCGAAGTAAGGACTGAAAACAAAGTTTTTGACTTCGTTACTTGTTTTTTGGATTGGAATATTCATAAACAACAGATAAATTGTTTTGTAGAGCGAAGATAGCTATTTCGCAATGATTTTTGCAAAATAATCAAAAAGCCCTCTGAAATCAATTTCAAAGGGCTTTTTAATATTCTTACAAATTACTCAAATCAAATCCTTCCATGAACGCTGTGGTGAAATTTCCTGATTTGAAACGTTCGTCATCCATTAATTTGATGTGGAATGGAATCGTTGTTTTTATTCCCTCAATTACGAATTCTTGCAAGGCTCGTTTCATTCTCAATAAGACTTCCTCCCTACTTTGACCCGTTGCAATCACTTTCGCAATCATTGAATCATAATTTGGTGGAATTGTATATCCTGAATAAACGTGACTATCAATTCTGATCCCGTGTCCACCTGGCAAATGCAAATTGGTAATTTTTCCTGGTGATGGACGGAAATTATTGGATGGATCTTCGGCATTGATTCTACATTCCAAAGCGAATAATTTTGGAAAATAATTCTTCCCTGAAATCGCAATGCCTGCCGCTACCTTTATTTGTTCTTTAATTAAATCAAAATCTGTAACTTCCTCCGTAATAGGATGTTCCACTTGGATACGAGTGTTCATTTCCATAAAATAGAAATCTCCGTTTTTATCCAAAAGAAATTCTACCGTACCTGCACCTTCATATTTGATTGCTGCTGCACCTTTCACCGCTGCAGTTCCCATGCGCTCACGCAATTCAGGTGTAAGAGCCGGTGAAGGAGTTTCTTCACACAATTTTTGGTGACGACGTTGGATTGAACAATCACGTTCCGACAAATGGCAAACCGTTCCGTATTGGTCACCCACGATTTGAATTTCGATATGGCGTGGCTCTTCAACGTATTTCTCCATGTATAAACCATCGTTAGCAAAAGCCGCCGCTGATTCTGTTTTGGCATCGTCCCAAAGTTTTTCAAATTCGTCTTCGTGGCGAATAATTCTCATACCACGTCCACCACCACCAGCCGTAGCTTTAATGATAACAGGATATTTGATTTCTTTCGCTAAGATTTTTGCTTCTTCAACCGTATCAATCAAACCCTCAGACCCTGGAATTACAGGAACGCCCGAATTTTTCATGGTTGCTTTGGCAGTTGCCTTATCACCCATTGAATTGATTTGGTCAGCAGTTGCTCCAATAAATTTGATACCATATTCAGCACAGATTCTTGAAAATTCAGCATTTTCAGACAAAAATCCGTAACCTGGGTGAATAGCATCCGCTCCCGTAACTTCGGCAGCAGAAATAATCGCAGGAATATTTAGATATGACAGTCTGCTTGGTGGAGGCCCAATACAAACGGCTTCATCCGCAAATTTTACGTGAAGACTTTCACGGTCGGCAGTTGAATAAACCGCAACCGTTCTGATGCCCATTTCTCTACACGTCCTAATGATGCGAAGAGCAATTTCACCACGATTGGCAATGAGTATTTTTTTAAACATTTTTATCAATTATCAATTGACAATTGATAATTGATAATTGGTAGTTAACAAAATCTTATTCCAAAGAAATTATATTTTGGAAGGTTGTATTCACTTATTACAGCGAAAATTGTCAATTATCAATTATCAATTATCAATTGAATTACTGTTCTACAACAAAAAGAGGTTGATCAAATTCTACTGGTGTGGCATTTTCTACCAGAACTTCCACGATACGTCCTGAAATTTCAGATTCTATTTCGTTGAATAATTTCATGGCTTCAATAATACAAACAGGCGATCCTTTTGTAATTTCAGAACCTATTTCTACCAACAAAGGTCTATCTGGGCTTGATGAACGATAGAAAGTTCCAATCATCGGGGATTTGATTGTAACTCTGTTTGAGGCTACCACTGGTGCGGCTACAGGAGCAACAGGTACTTGTGCCGCTGGAGCAACTCCAGAAACTTGTGCCGCTACTACGGGAGCTACTGCTGCCACTTGTTGAACAACGGGAGCAACACCGTATCTTTTTACTGATAATTTCAGTTCAGAGGTTTCGATAGATACCTCATCGAGCGTTGACTGTGCAATAAAGTCAAGGAGTTTTTGGATTTCTTTGTTTTCCATTTTGGGAGTTAGAAATTTATGGAATATTAGGTTTTTTTAGATTTCAATTCAGAATAATCAACCTTTTACTCTTTCAACATACTCATAAGTACGAGTATCAACTTTAATTTTCTCGTCTGTTTGTATGAATAAAGGCACAGTAATTGTTGCTCCTGTTTCAACCGTTGCGGGTTTTTTAGGGGCATTTGCCGTGTCGCCTTTAATACCATTTTCAGTGTAAGTAACCACCAATTCAACGAACATGGGCATCTCGCATGAAATTGGCAAATCTGTTTCAGTATTGATAAGAATTTCAACTTCTTGTCCTTCTTTCATCAAATCTGAGGCAGGAACCATTTCTTTATTCAAGGTTACTTGCTCGAAAGTAATGTTATCCATAAAGGTAAATCCAAATTCTTCGGCATAAAGATATTGATAAACTCGACGTTCCACACGCACTGGATAAATTGATACGCCTGAGTTGAAGGTATTATCAATTACTCTGCCTGTATTTAAAGATTTCAATTTTGTTCTCACAAAAGCGGGACCTTTACCTGGTTTTACATGAAGGAATTCAATAATTGAAAATAGATCATTATTAAATTTAATTACTAATCCGTTTTTAATGTCTGCGGTATTTGCCATTTTATGTTTTTTTACTGTATTCTGATTAATCTAAATCGCCCATTTCAAATAAATACTTCCCCAAGTAAATCCTCCGCCAAAAGCCGCAAGAATCAAATTGTCTCCCTTTTTCAATTGAGATTCATAATCCCATAAACATAGCGGAATCGTTGCTGCCGTGGTATTTCCGTATTTTTGAATGGTCATCATTACTTTTTCTTCGCCTACACCCATGCGATGAGCCGTTGCGTCAATAATGCGCTTATTGGCTTGATGAGGTACTAAAAATGCAATATCATCACCCGTCAAATTATTTCTTTCCATAATTTCTGCCGAAACATCCGCCATTTTTGTTACCGCAAATTTATAAACTGTTTGTCCGTCTTGGTGAATAAAATGTTCTTTGGCGTTAATCGTCTCGTGGGTAGGTGGATAAGCACTTCCTCCCGCTTTTTGGATTAAATGATTAGCTCCCGAACCGTCTGACCTCAAAATAAAATCCTGAATTCCCAAACCTTCATAATTAGCTTCCAACAAAACTGCCCCTGCTCCATCACCAAACAATACACAAGTGGTACGGTCTGTATAATCAACGATTGACGACATTTTATCGGCTCCTACCACCACAATTTTCTTGTAACGTCCTGATTCTATGAACATTGCACCTGTCGTTAAGGCATTTATAAAACCCGAACAAGCCGCAGCAATATCAAAAGAACCTACATTCTTAATACCTACTGCTTCACAAATAAGATTGGCAGTGGCAGGGAAAAAATGGTCGGGCGAAATGGTCGCACATATTAATAAATCTATCTCTTCGGGCTTGGTATCAGTCTTTGCTAATAAACCTTTTACCGCCTCAATAGCCATTACAGAAGTCCCTTTCCCCTCGCCTCGTAAAATGTGGCGTTCTTTTATGCCCGTTCGACTCATTATCCATTCATCGGTGGTATCAACAAGTTTAGCAAGGTCAGCATTAGTAAGTATGTCTTCGGGAACGTATCCCTGAACACCTGTAATGGCAGCAGTTATTTTGGTCATAATGGAGATGTAGTTATGAATTATAAGTTGTGAATTATGAATTATAAAAAAACCGCTTCGGCGAACTATTCATAACTCATAATTTATAACTTACAACTAAAAACTAACGTAATGCTTCTTTAATTTTTTCAGTAACTTTCGATTCAACTACCTTACGGCAAAGATGAACCATATTTTTTACCGCCGTTGCCGACGACGAACCATGAGCGATAATAACATTTCCGTTTACCCCAATTATCGGACTGCCCCCAACGGCTTCGTAATTTGTTTTGTCTAAAAATTCATCTCTAATACCTCTATCTTTCATAATACCGTAGAGAGATTCGCCCATTTTCAAGAGAATATTTCCTGTAAAGCCATCCGTAACAATAACATCGGCTTTTCCCTTGAAAAAATCTTTCCCTTCGATATTACCAATAAAGTTGATGGTTTTATCTTCTTTCATCAGTTTATAGGCTTGTTGAGCGATTAATGAACCTTTTTCTTCTTCTTCACCAATGTTCATCAAAGCTACTCTTGGCGATTCAATATCCATCGTTGCCTTTGCATAAATAGAACCCAGAACACCAAACTGAGCCAGCATTTCGGGTTTCACATCAGCATTTGCACCAATGTCTAAAATTACCGCCAATTTCCCATCAATTTGTGGAGCAAATCCTGCAATTGGTGGGCGTTGAACCCCATCAATGGTTTTTATTGAGAATAAAGACCCGACCATCATCGCTCCGGTATTACCTGCGGAAGCAAATACGTCAATCTCCCCCGTCTTTAAAAGTTTAAACCCAACTCCGATGCTGGAATTGGGTTTAGATTGCAAGGCTCTAACGGGGTGTTCACCCATTTCAATAGTCTCATTTGCTTCAACAATTTCAATGTTTGTACCCTTAAACTTTTGATTATCAAGTATTTGTTGAATATCCTGAACTTTACCAATCAATACGATGGTAAGGTCAGCAGGTGTTTCTTGTGCTGCTAAAATAATTCCCTCAACGATTGCTTTGGGGGCATAATCTCCACCCATTGCATCAATACCTATCTTCATTAATATATTTTTCGGTTAAACGATTTAACCACAAATTTAACGATTAATGAAGTGTTAATCAGTATTTTTTCGTAAAAATAATTAGGCATTAAGATTTGGGGTTAAAAATTATATATGTAACCCATTACTAATCAAAAGTTTATACTTGATTTGGGCATAAACTAAATCAAAAACCTTACAAAAATTAAGGGGTTGGATATTAGTTTATTTCTAATGCCCAACCCCTTAATCTTAACAACTAATTACGCTTGAACAGCATAACCTTCAACAACCATTTTGCCTTTATACATCAAATTACCCTCGAATACGTGAGCACGGTGACGCAAATGGATTTCGCCAGTTGTTGGGTCTGTAGTGATTGTTTTTGGAGTTCCGAAGTCGTGTGAACGTCTTTTATCTCTACGAGTCGTCGAAATTCTGCGTTTAGGATGTGCCATTTCTTTATTTTCTTAATTTATGATTCGTTATTTATTTATTACTAATTTTTGTTCAATTTCATCAAAGCCTCCCAACGTGGGTCAATTGGCTTTTCTACGGTAATTTCAGATTCACTATCTTGACTTTCTACACTCTTCAAAGTTGAATAAACTATTTCTCCTTCATCTTCTGATTCTTGATCGTTGATTTCAAAATTCTCATCGTGATCATCATCTCCAACGTCAAAATCATCATCATCATCGTCCAATTCATATTCATCAAAATCTTCTTCTTCGTATTCGTCTTCAAATTTTTTCATCAGACTTTCATACGTCACTTCATCTTGGGTGAAGCGTGGATGAAGTTTTTTGATAGGAATTTGCAAGCCAATAAAATCAAAAATATCTTGGGCAACATTGATATATTGTGAATTACGATCAATCAACATTAATTCTTCTGTAATTTCTTCATTGTGGTCAGAGAATTTTAAAATCATTTTCTGCGTAATATCCACTGGAAAATCGAAGAGATCAAGACTTCGGTCGCAAGTTAACTCAACACTTCCAGTGATTTTGTACATCATCTGAATCATCGTCTCATTTTTATTGAGAACCACTGTTGCTTTAAAATGTCCTTTTTCAATTAAATTTTGGTCGAGTGCTTCAAAAAAATCATCGTTTCCTTCAAACTCATGCAGATATTGCTTGCTTTCGAGGCGAAAAATGTCAATTTTGAATGTATTTAGGATACTTTTTTGCACAGACTTAATTTTAAAAGACTGCAAAATTAAGTACTTTTTATTAGAAAGAAAAGGAAAGTTTGAATTTAGTTATAAGGGAGAAGTAATGAGTGAGAAGTGGGTGTTCTATTTACGCACAAAAAGTGTCCGGAAACGGACACTTTTTGTTTTTTGATTATTTTCAAATTACTGATAATCAGATAATTATATAATTGGCACAGGTTTGGTTAAACTATTATTAACTAAATATTTCTGCCAAATTTAATTGAATGCCAGTTGCAGAATCTACCAAAATATTGTCATTATTAAAGAAAATATATTTACCTATTTGAGAATGTACACTTACTGCTTTTAAACTTGGCATCACTAACCAGCACGATTGAACTCCTGCAAAGAAATATCTCTCAAATTTGAGTAATATTTCATCGTTTGATTGTGTTGGAGAAACAATTTCGATGGCAGTTAAAGGCATTTTATCAAACGTTATTGAATCATGCGAAAAATCTACCGTCATCTTATGGTAAATTGAAATGTCAGGCACACAATTAGGTCTTTGTGGCATTTCAAGGGTTAATTCTGGAAGAAAAGTAAATTGTTTACGATAGTTAATGTTCAATTCAGTAACAAGATTATTCTGAATATATGAGTGGTTAAGACTTGGCATGGGTTTTCCTCTTTCGGATTCGTAGGCAGTCATCTCTCTTTTTGCCCAATTTTCGATTAATTCCATATTATTTTTATTTTCCTCAAATATACATAAAAATTTAGAGTCATGTTACAAAATTATCTAAAAATAGCCCTACGAAATCTTGTTAAAAACAAGGTGTATTCTTTCATTAATATTGCTGGTTTGGCGGTTGGTATGGCAGTGGCTATGCTCATTGGTTTATGGATGATTGATGAGCTTTCTGCCAACAAACATCACAAAAATTATGAGATACTTTACCAAGTGAAAATGCACCAAACTTTTGATGGACACCGAGGCACACAGGATGCTTTACCTTTTCCAATGGGCGAAGAATTACGAACTAAATATCCTGATTTTAAGGCAGTTGCGATGTCGGATTGGGGAAGTGGACATTCGTTAGCAACGGGTAATCAGAAGTTTAGTAAGGAGGGACATTATCTGGGCGAACAGGGCATTGATATGTTTTCTTTTGAAATTTTGAAAGGGGATAAAAACCCTTTGAAAGAGCCTTATTCAATTGTACTAACGGATGAATTAGCCAAAACAATTTTTGGGGATAAAGACCCCATCGGTATGGTTTTGAAAATGGATAATACTGCCGATTTGAAAGTAACTGCTGTTATAAAAAAACAACCCAAAAGTGCTACTTTTCAATTTGATTATTTGTTGCCTTGGGGTTTGTACATTAAGCTGAATACATGGATGGAAAAGGAGAGTTCAAACTGGGGTAATAATTCGTACCAAGTGTTTGCTCAATTAAAAGAGGGGATAAATCCCGAAAAAACGAATGCTAAAATTGCGAAGGTTGTGTTTGACCATTTTAAGGATAATGCCATGATGCAAAATACGATTAAACCCGAGGTTTTAATTCACCCCATGTCAAAATGGAGATTGTATAATGATTTTACGGATGGCATAAACACGGATGGATTTATTAAATACGTAAAATTATTCGGCATTTTTGGCATAGTAATTTTATTGATTGCCTGTATCAATTTTATGAATTTAAGTACTGCACGTTCCGAAAAAAGAGCTAAGGAAGTAGGCGTAAGAAAGGCAATGGGGTCGGGGCGTGGGGAGTTGATTGGGCAATTTTTGAGTGAGTCTTTGATAATTTCTTTCATCGCTTTGGGGTTTGCCTTGATTATGGTTGAATTTACGCTACCTGCCTTCAACATACTTACTAAAAAAGACGTTTCTCTTCAATTGACAAACCCTATTTTTTGGGTCATCATGTTAGCTTTTACGGTATTTACGGGGCTTTTAGCGGGTAGTTACCCAGCTCTTTATTTATCAGCTTTTAATCCTGTGAAAGTACTGAAAGGGACAATTCGGGTAGGGAAAAGTGCTTCTTTGCCCCGTCAGATTTTAGTGGTTACACAATTTACTTTTTCTATTGCCTTGATGATTGGAACGGTAATTATTTACCAACAAATTCAGTACGGCAAAAATCGCCCAGTTGGTTACGATAATAAAGGCTTACTCACGGTTTTTGGCTCGGCAGAATTAATTAAAAACTATAATCCTCTTCGTAATGAATTATTAGCTTCAGGAGCGGTTTCATCCATTTGCAAATCTTCGTCTCCCCCGTATAATGCTTGGAGTAATAATGCTGGATTTGAATGGAAAAATGCCAAACCCAATGATAAATCTGTGATTTTTAATACCGTTGCCGTAAGTTATGATTACATTAAAACGATGGGGATTAAACTAAAATCGGGGCGAGATTTTTCCACTGATTTTGCCTCGGATTCTGCTGGTATGATTTTGAATGAAGCAGCCGTTGAGCGTATGGCACTTAAAGAACCCATTGGAGAAACGGTAAAATGGAATGGAGATGCACTCAAAGTATTGGGCATAATGCCAAACTTACAGGTGGGTTCGCCTTTTCAGAATATTTCACCGATGGTAGTATATTTTAATATAAATTCGGTAAACTGTTTTTGCATTAGACTAAACCCCAACGTTTCAACCTCGGTGGCAATTAAAAAAATGAACGTAATTTTTGATAAATTCAATCCTGGTTATCCCTTTGATTACCAATTTACGGATGAACAATACGCCAAGAAATTTGAATATTTAGAACTCATCGGTAGTTTATCGTTGTTGGTAGCATTTTTAGCCATTTTTATCTCTTGTTTGGGTTTGTTTGGTTTGGCATCTTTCATGGCAGAACAACGCACCAAAGAAATTGGCATAAGAAAAGTTTTGGGAGCAACAGTAATGAATATTACTGCTTTACTATCAAAAGATTTCTTAAAATTGGTAATTATTTCTATCGTCATTGCTTCACCAATTGCTTATTTTACGATGAAAAAATGGCTGCAAGATTATGAATATCGGATAGAAATTGGGATGGGAGTTTTTGTTTTAGTAATGGTGGTTTCGATTGTAATTGCTTTATTAACAGTGAGTTATCAGGCGATTCGGACGGGCTTGGCTAATCCTGTGAAGTCCTTGCGGACGGAGTAAACAGTTGTCAGTTTCACGACTGACAACTATCATATACTTATTATTGAGTCAGTTTCAGTAATTCTGTTTTCAAAACTGGAATAGAATGCTCAAGTTGTCGTTGAAAATTATGCCATAATTGTGTTAAAACTGCTATATCAATTTCTTCTTTGGCTTTTCTATCTATTTCGTTCATTAATATTTCCATCTCACTCAATCCTACCATACCGAGTGTAGGCTTGAGTTTATGAGTAAGTTGTGCCAAATTATCCAAATCTTTTTGATTAATGAATTGGTCCATCACCACAAAGTCGGGCAAAACATCATCCAAAAATGTTTGAATCATATCGGCAGCATATTCTTTATCATCGCCATAAAGTTGTTTCAATCGGGCATAATCAAGCATCGAACTCGAGTGATTTTGAGGAATAGCAATCTGTTCAACTCGTGTTTTGGCATTCTCCAAATACCGCTGAATAACGTTCAGCAAGTTGTTTGGTGCAAAAGGTTTGGTAATAAAATCATTCATTCCCGTGGCAAGTGCTTTATTTTTTTGGTCGAGCATCGCCGAGGCAGTTAAAGCTATAATTGGCGTATTTTGGTTAAGATTTTTAGTATTCCGAATGGTGATAGTTGCTTCGTAGCCGTCCATATTTGGCATTTGAATATCCATCAAAATAATATCGTAAAGCTGCTTTTGTACTTGTTCAACGGCTTTTTTGCCATCCAATACTATTGTAAAATCTACGTTCCATTTTGTGAGTAAATTAATAATGTATTTTTGATTCATGATGTTGTCTTCTGCCACTAAAATCTTACAGCCTTCAACGCCACTCGGGGCAAATTGAATTTCATTGGTATTTTGTACAACTTCGGTATCGGATTTTTGGAAAGGAAGCAAAAAAGTAAATATTGTTCCTTCGCCTTCTTCACTTTTTACGGAAATCGTCCCTCCCTGCAATTCAACTAATTGCTTAGTAATTGCCAGACCCAATCCTGTACCTTTATGTTTATTGCCTTGGGTGGTGATTTGTTTGAATTTCTGAAATATCAGCTCCAATTTTTCTTGGGGAATGCCAACACCTGTATCAGCAATTTTAAACTCAATCCAAGAAATTCCGTTTATCTCTTTTTTTAATTTAACGGTAATATCAATGGAACCCTCTTCGGTAAATTTCTCAGAATTTCCAATAATATTTAAGAGGGCTTGGTTTAAGATTAAATCATCTCCGATATAAGTTCCAGAAATGCGAGCATCCACCATCAAATTTAATTCAATCGGACGTGCTTCAAGTTTTATTTGAAAAACCCTTTGGTTGGTACGAAGTAAACCTACCAAATCAAAAGGATGATTTTGCACTTCTATTCGTCCTGCTTCAATTTTTGCCATATCAAGTAAGTCGGAAATAAGACTGAGCAAGAAGTCAGCCGATGTTTTAAGAATGTCTAAATATTCGTATTGTTGTTTATTGGGTCGAGTATCGTACAACAAATGCGTCATGCCAATAATGGCATTCAAAGGCGTACGAATCTCGTGGCTCATATTTGCCAAAAACTGTTTTTCAGCCTGACGAGCATCTTCGGCAATTTGTTTGGCCAGTTCCAGTTCCTGTTCGAGTTGTTTTCGTTCGGTAATATCGTAGTGAACTCCCATTGAGCCAACCAACACACCATTTTCATCTAATATTGGAGCACCACTAATAATTGTCCATATTTTACTACCATCTTTTTTATTCAATCTTAATTCGTAAGAAGAAGCACGACCTTTTCCACGTTCTTTATGTTCATCTTCGAGGGTTTTATTAAACTCTTCATCAATAAAAAGTTGTTGTGCATTTTTACCAATTAGTTCTTCTTCGGTATAACCGACCATTTTACAGAAGCGGTCGTAGGCACGAATAATTGTTTGGTTCAAATCAACTTCCATCAAACCAAGTTCCATATTATTCATAATTCCCCGATACTTTTCTTCACTTTTTCGGATAAGTTCCTGCGAAAGATGCTGTTTGGTAATATCGGTATATTCCCAAAGGTGCCCTCGATATTCTCTCTCCAAAAAAATGGGAATATAATCTCTCAGAAAAACCCTACCGTCCTTCAAAATTAATTTTTCTTCCACACAAATTTCTTTCCGAACTAATATTTTATTTATGTTTGCTACAAATTGTTCGGGATTTTCAAATAAATGTTTTGATTGTTCCGCCGATTGTGAGCAATCAACTCCAATTAAATCTTCGGTACTTACTGGAATATTAAAAATTTCGCAAAACAATTGATTAACAAGAATTATTTTGCGATTTTCATCTTCAACTAAAACGCCTTTTTGTAGATTTGTGATGAGCGTCGAGAGTCGAGTCTGGGTTGTTCTTAGTGAATCTTCGGCATTTTTTCGATCCGTAATATCACGGGCTACTGCTACCAGTTCGACCACCATATTATCTATTTCAATGAGTCTTACGGTTTGGCCAATCCACACGATTTCACCTCCCTTGGTAGTTACAGGGAACTCTTTGTAAGTGCTATCGAGCTTTTGCTCAATCATTTTGTAGTAGAATGTAATCAAATCTTTTCGGTATTCAGGTGGCACAAGTTGTTGAAAATGCTTTCCAATTATTTCTTTCTCCGAAAATCCTAAGCGTTTTTTTACTACTGTATTTACAAAAGTAAAAAAGCCATCCACCGAAATTTTGTAAATAATATCCTGGACAGATTCAATAAGTTCTTGGTATTTTTGTTCCGTTTTTTGAAGTTCAGCAACACCTTTCGCTATTTGGCTTTCAAGATTTTCATTGAGATTTAACAGCCGATTGTTGGCTTCATATAACTCCAAAGCTTTTGTTTCCAAAATTTCCTCAGCTTGTTTACGAGCTTTTTGCTCTCGTTCAATTCTGCGTTTGAGTAGTTCTATCTCTTCCATCTTATTTTTTTACAATCACAAATTTAACTGAACTCCCATCATTATTAAGATTTTCCTGAGTTATCAAAGCCTTTTCCCCGTAATGCGCCAAACAGCCCTCAATAAGCCCGTAAGCTAAGTCTGCCATTTTGCGGGCAGAAGTATAATTCATAACCAATGTACTATCATCAGGTTTTGAAATATCAAAATGTGGTAATTCGGCATCTGGATAAAGTTTTTTTACCTCCACGTGAATATAATCATGAATAAAGGCTAAAAACGAAAATGCATCTGGCGCTTTTTCTATAAAATGATGATACGTTTTTGTGAATGTTTCAAATAAATATCCTCCAAAAGCTCGAAGCAAGTCTGGAACAGGAATATTAGATTGATGACTTAAATTAACTACCAAATTTGCCATTTCGGTATGAGAATAAGTTCCAATAGAAGTATAAATACCTCCAGAATCCAACTCAGTATTATTGAGAAGATTATCTACCATTTGATAGCCAAATTTCTTTTCGACCATTTCAAAAAATTCTGTAAAAACGATACCTTTCATAGTGATTTGAAATAAGATAATATACACAAAGCAAGTGAAAATTAAATGTAATAAGTGTGCTAACGTTTAATTTCTATTCAGTAAAATTAAAGATAATTTACCACCCAAATACGAGATAATTACAATATCTGATTTTTTTATAAGAAAGTTAACATTTTATTTAAGTGTGTATAAAATACAATTTATGCGTGCTAATATTTATGTTTTCTTTTAGCATTGTTCTAATAAATTAACAAGCACACTCCTAAATTATTTCAAAAAATATCGCTTTATATCGTAACCTTCTCTCCGTTTCTCAGTTTCCACATTCAAATTAATCAATGCTTTCTTAATAAATCATTGGAGATAAATTGCATTTATCCAGGCAACATTTTATCGGGGAAAAGCAACTATTATTTTCCTTTATTCCCTCATAAATATAGAGCATTTAAACGAGTAAATGCTATTGATAAAATTCAACATTTTAAAATAAAAAACCTGTTTTAACTATATTTATCCTTTTATTGGGTTCGATTCTTTTTCCCCAAAATGACAAAAAGGATGCTGCTCAAATTCAAAAGAAAAAATATTTTACGCAAAAATTTTCCATTCCAATCCGATTAGATGGTATGCTGGATGACAAAGCCTGCTGCAGCATGGGGTAGTGATTTTCTTCAATACCTCGAGCATTATCTAACACGATTGAAATGGATTTATCGGGCATTTGACTTTTTAAATAATACAAGAAAGCTACGATTGCTTGAGTATTTACTGTTGTAAGATTGGTTTGGGAAAGAATTTTTTGGGTTATCGTACTAACATTCCCGATAACAGTTAACCGCTTTATTCCCGCATTAGATTTGATGAATAAACGAATGTTAGACCTCATATTAAATAGAAATACTTCCATGACAAAATGAACAGTATCAAGAAATAAGGAATATAGCGCTCTATTCGTAGCCTTTTAAATGCCTAAATTTAGTATTTCCGTTAAAATAAGTCTGCTGTTTTGGACATCAGCTTTTGAAGGAATATGACCTATTTCTTTACTTAAAATGAAGTCTTCTAAAAAAAAGATTCGACTTCATTTAGAGAGCGTTGAAGACCAGTGAGGAGAGTTCATTCCGTTCTTTGGCTTGACTTAATTCTAAATTCGATAATAATGTCTCTGAATAAACCTCTAATTCTGATTGACCAGCAGCATAATTTTCATATTTCAAACTCTATATTCCAGATTGATTATAAAGTTGAATAAAATTTGATACTTTTTAACGACTCTAACCAACATATAAGCCAATTTAGTATTTAAGATAAATGTAGTGTATTCTTTTTTTGAACAAGAGCCTCAGGATAGTTATACATTTTGTATTTTAGGGGTACAATTTCAGCGTGGATGGTTTAAGCCGTAGGGGAACTATGAGCGTTGTTTTGTTTAGTCGTAACAAAATTGCTCACTTTTAGCTATTTTTAAAATATTGGTATTTATACCACGCAAATTATAGGCAGAAAACCGTTATCGGACATGATAAAATCAATCCTGACAACGGTTTTTACTAAAAAATAATCGCTATTCTTAAAAATTGGGCTTCAATAAATACTTTGCATAAAAGTCATCAATTACTTTTACGGCCTCCGTTGGCGTATCTACCAAAGCTACTAAATTCAAATCATCGGCACCAATATATCCTTGGTCGAGCATGGTTTGTTTAACCCATTCAAATAACCCTCCCCAATATTTCTTCCCAACCAAAACCACGGGAAAACGGGCTATTTTCTTGGTTTGCATCAAGGTTAATGACTCAAACATTTCATCCAATGTTCCAAAACCACCGGGCATAATAATAAACCCCTGCGAGTATTTTACGAACATTACTTTACGCACAAAAAAGTAATCAAAATCGATACTTTTATCTCTATCTATATAATCGTTCGGCTTTTGTTCAAAGGGTAAATCAATATTCAATCCCACCGATTTTCCGCCTTGTAATTTTGCGCCTTTATTACCCGCTTCCATAATTCCAGGACCGCCACCCGTGATCACTCCGTAACCGTGACGAACCAATTTAGCCGCAATTTCTTCGGCCATGATGTAATATGGATTGTCGGGTTTTGTTCTTGCCGACCCAAAGATGGACACGCAAGGGCCAATCTTAGCCAATTTGTCAATTCCTTCCACAAATTCAGACATTACCTTGAAAATTCTCCAAGATTCTTCTGAATGTATCTCCGACCAAGTGTGGTCAATGAATGCTTTTTTGATTTTTTCGTCGTCACTTAACAGTCTCACGCTCTCTCTATCTGTCATAATTATTTATTTGTTGAATAGTTGAAGGAGGAATTGTCAATGATTTATTTAGAATTCAATCATTCAACAATTCCACATTTGTATTTTCCGTACCTTTACGATTATACGGCTTTAAATAACAAAAAAAAACGTTCAATAGTTACAAATACTTACATTTTTTATGGAAATATCAAAAAAAATAGCCATTGGAGGCGACCATGCGGGGTTTGAATATAAAGCAGAATTGATTAAATTATTGACCGCCGAAGGGTACGAAGTTAAAGATTTTGGCCCTTTCAGTACTGCCTCATGCGACTACGCTGATTTTGCCCATCCAGTAGCATCAGCCGTTGAAAATCAGGAATTTAGATTCGGAATTCTTTTGTGTGGAAGTGCCAACGGCGTAGCCATTACCGCTAATAAACACCAAAAAATTCGGGCGGGATTAGCTTGGAATACCGAAGTGGCTGCCTTGGTTCGTTTGCACAATGATGCCAATGTACTTTGTATTCCTGCTCGTTTCGTGACTTTTGAGGAGGCAATCGAAATCACAAACGTTTTTCTGGAAACGCAATTTGAAGGTGGAAGACATCAATTAAGAATTGACAAGATTCCTTGTTAAATAAAAAATGTCGGCAAGCAATTCCATTGTGGATTAAAGCTTGCCGACATTAATTAATAAAATTGCAAATCAAATTCTCGGAATCAACATAGGTACATTTTTCTGATATTCTTCATACTTTTTGCCAAATACACCAACCAATTTTTTCTCCTCAAAATAAATACCAATTCTGATATAAATACTTAAAAATAAGGCAGTTATCAGATAGCTTTCAGTAGCAAAAAAACCAAAACTTCCCCAAATAAATAATAGAATTCCCACGTATAACGGATGTCTAACAAATTCGGATAATCCTTCAGTGGTTAATTCAGGTCGTTTTTTATCCTGAAAATCGGTCCCAATAAATTCCTTTAAATCATAATTTTTGAAGGAAATATACATTACAAATATTCCCGAAAACATCATAATCCCGCCCAATAACTGATTAAAAATCGAATCTTCCATGAGTTTTTTGGAACTCATAGAAATCTGAAAATAGACAATTGGTAGCAACAAAACAATGGCTAACAAATTGTAAATCAGTCGGTAATACTTTACTGAGAATATTTTTTTAACCGCCTCAGAGGCCAACACAGAATGAATAATGCCGTAGCCAATCCATAAAATCCCTAAAATCACTTCGTTTTTCATATAACTAATTTATTGGGGATAATCCTAATCCCTAAAACCTAACCCCTAATTTCACCCTTTATAAAATACCCATTTTGAAATCTCTTTCCAACTTGGTTTTTTGCCGTACATTAAAATTCCCACTCTATAAATTTTTCCAGCCATCCAAGTAGTTCCCATAAAGCCTAAAACCAATAACGAAAACGACAAAGCTATTTGCCAATTCGGAACGCCAAAAGGTAGTCTCACCATCATATCAATCGGTGAAGTAAGTGGAAACATCGAAGCCCAAAATGCCAAATTACTATCGGGGTCTTGGATAATGGCTTGTCCCAAAAAGAAAGAAACCAATATCGGAACCGTGACGGGTAGCAGGAATTGTTGAGCCTCCGAAGCATTTTCAACGGCCGAACCAACGGCAGCAAACAATGAACTATAAATCAAATATCCACCGATATAGAACAAAAAGAAGCAGATGATTAATTTCGCCAAAGAGATATTTTCAACGGTTTGCGAAATGCCAGACAATGGGTTTTTAGCTTTAAAATCACTTTTAAATTTCTCTACTTCTTCTTTATTTACGCCCGTTTTTTGCATGACTTTCACTTTCTGCTCCACTTTTCCAGACATCAAAGAAGTCGTTGCCGTAGAGGCGGTGAAAGTAAGAACTCCCCACAATAAAAATTGCGTGATACCCACCAAACCAACGCCAATAATCTTGCCCATCATCAATTGGAAAGGTCTTACCGACGAAATCATCACTTCAATAATACGGTTACTTTTTTCTTCAATCACACCATTCATTACTTGAGAACCGTATAAAAATGCCGAAATATATAGCACAAAACCAAAAATACCCGCCAAAATCATGGCTCCCGTTGAGCTACTACTTTGCTCTTGGCCATCTTCTTGCAACGTGAAAGTGTCGGAACTAACTTTAACTTTATTATCCTCCAAAACTTTCAAATCAATGTTGGCATTTTTGAGTTTGATATTGCGTAATTCTGCTTGAATCGCCCCTTCAATATCGTGTTGCGTCCCAAAACCGATGCTTTTCTTTCCCACCATTTTCACGCCTTCAGGATTTGTCAGAATGTCTTTAGGAATGTTTACCAAAATATCAGCATCGCTTTTCAACAAGCCTTTTTTGGCTTCTTCAAAAGGCTTGTTAATAAATTTATACGTTAATTCTTCTTCCGATTTGATTTTATTGTTGAACAATCCGCTGTCATCCACAATTTCAATAGTCTTGGTTTCATTTGAATTCAAGGCTAAGTAAACTGGAATGGCATAAACGCCTGCCAACAGAAATGGAACAAGGATTGAAGCAATCCAGAAAGATTTTTTGCGTACCCGTGTTAGGTATTCTCTTTGTATAATGAGTAATATTTTGTTCATATTTGTAGCCCGATGCTTCCGCAACGGAGGTTATATCTTAAGATTTATTTTAGAAAATCGGATTACAACAAATCATTGGCTTCTCCACCGACAACTTTAATGAAAATTTCATTGAATGAAGGAATATTTTCATTAAAAGAGTTTAGTTCAACGTGCTGAATTAAATGATTAATTAACTGGTTTACAGGCATTTCTTGTGTATTACGAATATGCGCTTGTATAATATTATCTTCCAATCTTTTGGTATTCAATACTTCAAAAATGCCGTTTTCAGTGGGTAAATCTCCCGTAAATTGGATGGTGTAAGAATTATCTTTAAAACGATTTTTTACCTCTTTTTTGCCTCCGTGCAATACCACTTTTGATTTATTTATTAAAGCAATATTATCGCACAATTCTTCCACAGATTCCATTCTGTGAGTCGAGAAAATGATGGTTGTACCCCGTTCTTTCAATTCCAAAATTTCGTCTTTCAATAAATTTGCATTGATGGGGTCGAAACCCGAAAAAGGTTCGTCCAAAATGATTAGTTTAGGTTCATGAACAATGGTAGCGATGAATTGTGTTTTCTGTTGCATCCCTTTTGAAAGGTCTTCCACATTTTTATCCCACCATTCTTTAATGTCAAATTTAATAAACCAACGTTTTAGTTTTTCGAGTGCTTCGGCTTTTTTCATGCCTTTCAACTGGGCAAGATATAAAAGTTGTTCGCCGACTTTCATTTTTTTATAAAGTCCACGTTCTTCGGGCAAGTAGCCGATGTCTTCAATGTGTTTGGGTTGGAGTCGTTCACCGTTGAGCATAATTATTCCTTCGTCAGGTGCGGTGATTTGGTTGATAATTCTGATGAGCGAAGTTTTGCCCGCTCCATTGGGACCCAATAACCCAAAAATAGAACCTTGAGGAACTTCAATACTGACATCATCTAAGGCGGTGTGTTCGGAATAGCGTTTAACAACGTGCTGAGCTTCTAAGATATTTGACATAATTATAAGTTTTGGTTTTTTGTAGTTGGTTTGAGAACCATATTAGCCCCCGAATCGTCACACAAAACAAAGAGCGTTTGTCAAAAATGATTTAGATTTTTGACAAACGCTCTTTTTAGCTTGATAACCGGCAATTATTCTGAGTCTGTAATAGGCTCAACTTCAGGAGTCACTGGTTTTGAAGCGGGTTTATTCTTTGAAGTGCTTTTTTTAGTAGGAGCTGGTGTTGCTACTTTTGCTTTGGGTGCAGCGGCTGGCTTGGGAGATGAAGAAGTTTTATCGTTGGTTACGATGGAAATTTTAGCATTCAATGCTGCTTTTTCAGCCGCCTTTTCTTTCGCTTTTGCCACTTTTTTCGCTTTTGCTACTAATTTTTTTGTCGCTTTAATGGCATCTTTTTCTTGATCCTCTTCTTCGTCTTTTTGCAATTTTGCAAATTTCTTTACGATATCCTTAGAACATTCATCAACGGCTTTCACTAATTTTTTAGCGCTTTTTGCGTTCAATCCGTGCAATTTTCCTAAAATTACTGCCGATATGTCATTTGAGAGACTTCTGTTATCTGATTTCATTATCAATATTATTTAAATGTTAAGAGAATATTATTTTTGTGACAACGAATGTAGGGATAAGGTTTAACTCAAAAAAATTTTTTGTGTTAAGTTTTTAAGAAAAGTCTGTAAACTTTAGGTTCATTATTCAATAATTTGACCTTGAATAATACAATGTTGCAAAACTTTATCTTGATAATTTTTCCAATAATTTTGATGGCAAATTATAATCTTTAAATTTTCCCACTACCTTTGCAACAGTTTATGGTGCTTTCTATTCGTTATCAAACGAATTTAACGCTTAATAGGGAAATCGGTTCAATGCCGATACTGTCCCCGCAACTGTAAGTTTTATAAAGTCATTACCATGCTTCAATAACCACTGGAAAGAATTGATAATTATCAATTATCAATTATCAATTAAACTCTGGGAAGGTTTAGGTAATGATAAAACGAGTCAGGAGACCTGCCATTGAATCATTCTTGATTTTTGTTTACGGAAGATGAACACAATCGAGCGTTAGAATTTCTCTTTTTATTTTCTTGGTCAATTTCAGCGGTACTTCCGTCGGTCAAGGCTTAACGAATTTTTGTTATGTCTCTTGTCGTGTATTCTGTGCGTTATCGAATTTTATTTTCATTATTGGGTCTGGTTTTACCCCTGTTTGGCTACGCCCAAGAAATTGCCAACAAGCAAATTGATGAAGTAAAAGTGATGGGTTTTGCCACTGAACACTTTATGGCGGGTTTGAAAGTGCAAAAAATAGACTCGGCAACTTTAGCCAGATTTCAATTCCAAACCTTAGCCGATTTCTTGCAATTTCAATCACCAATTGCTTTTAAAAGTTACGGTTCTGGACAATTAACAAGCATTTCTTTTCGTGGAACTTCGGCAATGCATACTGCGGTACTTTGGAATGGACTCAATATCAATAGCCCAATGGCGGGACAAATGGATTTTTCCACCGTTCCAGTGTTGGGTTTCGACGAGATGTCAATTCAATATGGTTCAGCCGCCAGTTGCGTAGGTACGGATGCGGTTGGTGGAAGTATTTTGTTGAGTTCCGTTCCGAAATGGAAACAAAAAGGCACGAATTTCACCGTTGGCGGTCAGTACGGAAGTTTTGATAATTATAATGGACAAACGGGTTTGAGATTTGTAAAAGTCAGTAAATCGGGCTTACAGTTTTCGGGAAAAACCTTATTGTATGGAAGTCAATATAACAACCATTTCAACGCAACCGAACGAACCGACAACACCGGGAGAACTTACCCGATTGAGCCATCAGAAACTGCCCAAAAAGGATTCATTCAAGATTTATATTTGAAGAAAAAGAATGGAAATACGCTTTCTTTAAATATCTGGGTGACCGATAATAAATTGGCCATCCAGCCCGATGTGATTGCTTTTCGGGAAATTACGCAAAGCAAAGCCTACCGTGTTTTATCAGCTTACCAATTTGGCAATACCAATGTAAAAGCTGGTTTTATCAAAGATATTTTGGATTACGGAACGGGCGATTTTTTAACGCCAAGTCATTCAGAAACAGATAGATACATTGCTCGTGCCGAACACGAATTTTCTATAAAAAAGAAAGATTCCTTCCAACAAACTTCCTTGAGAATTGGCGCTGAATTTGTGCATTACATCGCCAAAGTTGATGGTTATGGTGGTGGCTCAATCACCGAAAGCCGACAAGATATTTTTGCTTTATTACGTCAACAATTTACCCAAAAACTAACTGCTTCGTTAAATCTTCGTCAGGCGTTTTCAACTCGTTATGTTGCTCCGTTTACGCCCTCTTTTGGCTTAGAATATGCGGTAATTTCAAACGAAAAAACACAAATCAAATTAACAGGAAATATTGCTAAAAGTTATCGTTTGCCAACGCTCAATGAACGCTATTGGAAAGTATTGGGCAATCTCAATATTCAACCTGAAAGTGGATTGAACAAAGAAATTGGAGCGAATTGGAAACAAGTTATTTCTACGAATCTCAATGCTTCATTAGGCGTAAATGTTTATCATAATTTGATTGATAATTGGACGTATTGGAATCCCGATAAAGGCTACCGAGTAGAGAATTTACAGCAAGTATTGAGTCAAGGATTTGAAATAATGGGTAGTGCTAAATATTTAAAAGACAAAATGTTGGCGGGCGTATCGGCTACTTATGCTTACACCGATGCATCTCAGCAAAAAGTCTATGATGTTTATGCCGTTGATATTATTGGCAAGCAATTAATTTACGTTCCCTTACACACGCTCACGGGAACGGCATACGTGGGCAAAGGCGATTGGTCATTGAATGTTCAAGGGCTTTATAATTCCGAACGCTATATCACTTTTGACCATTCAGGGCGACCATTTCCGTCGTACTTTATCGTAAATAGTACAGTTTCGGGCAAAATTCATATCGGCAAAATTCAAAGTAATCTTATTTTCCAAGTCAATAATTTGACGGATACCGTTTATCCGAGCGTTAGAAAAAATGCGATGCCAGGGCGTAGTTTTTCTTTGGGCTTGGTGTTTTCGGGGAATGGTTTCAATAAATAAAATTCAATAATTTTCATTCATATAAATCAATACAATAATGCAGTTTAATACTATTAATATACGTTCATTAGCCGCTTGTGCTTTAATTTTAGGGCTAAATGCTTGTAAATCAACTTCTGAGCCAGAGCCTTCTCAACCTTACGATACAGGCGTTTTTGTGATAAACAGAGGGAATTTCTTCGATAATAATGGTTCAATTAGTTTGATAAATTCGACGACAAAAGCGCTTAGTTTTGATATTTTTCAAACAGAAAATGTTAATTCTTTGGCTGGTGGCGTAAGTGATTATGCTGAAATAGATGGCAAAGGAATTATTTTGGTAGATAACGCTACGGCTGGAAAAGATGCAATCGAAATTGTGAATGCCCGTACGTTTAAATCGGTGGCAAAAATTCCTTCGAGTGATCTTGAAAACCCTCGCTATGTAGCAAAAGCAGGAACCAATAAAGCCTACGTAACGTGTTGGGATTCCTTCAATGCTGATTATTCATACAAGCCTGGCTACGTTTTGGTAATTGATTTAACGACTAATAAAGTAATTAAGAAAATTGCTGTACAGAAAGGTGCAAATAAATTATTGGTTGTTGGCAATGAAGCGATTGTAGCCACGACAACTTATAGCGATGCAACGACTATTTCAATCATTGATACGCAAGCCGATGCTATTAAACAAACTGTTGAAATAGGATATGAACCCCAATTAATTGGTGCGGATGCCAATGGAAAAATATGGCTTTATGCGGATGGAAAATTTGTAAAATTCAACCTAATCTCGAAAGCGGTGGAAAGTCGTATTGCCTTTGCTTCACCAAGTAGCATAAAATCGGCAGGAAGTTTTACTTTCAATAAAGAAAAAACGGCTATTTTATTTGCCTATTCTTACGCTGATGCTGCCGATAATTATAAGCAAAAAGGAGAAACATACAGTTTTGGCATCAATGATTCAAGTGTTTTAACTACTAAGCCTGTCATTAATAAAGTATTTTCTGGATTAACTACTGACCCAAATACTGGGAATATTTATGCGGGATTTTCTCCATCACTTAAGCAAGCAGGTTACGTTTTCCGTTACCAAGCCAATGGAACATTAATTGATTCTTTAAAGGCTGGAATCGGTCCAGAAGGCTTTTTATTCAAATAAACTAAATAAAAAAAGATTAGCTGAATTTTTAATATTCAGCTAATCTTGAAAATTTTAAATAGATGAAACAGACATTAAATCCCCGTTTTTTAACCTTGCTTTGCTTCATTTTAGCAATCGCTTTATTACGAATTACCAATGCTGCTCAACTGACACCATTTGCCAATTATACGCCAATCGGTGCATTGGGATTATTTGGCGGAGCGTATTATTCGAGTCGATGGAAAGCTTTTGCCTTGCCAATTCTCACGCTTTTAGTGAGCGATTTGGTGATAAATAAAGTCGTTTTTCAAGGAAAATACGGAGCAATGTACGATGGTTGGTACTGGATTTACGGAATTTTTGCCCTAATCGTTTTATTCGGAAAGGTAATTCTTCAAAAAATAAATGTTCAAAATGTGATTTTGGCGGCAATTATTGCCTCGGTTTTGCATTGGGTTTTGGCAGATACAACCGTTTGGATTGGTGGCGGAACAGATTTAAGAACCATGCTTCCATTCAGCCGTGATTGGGCTGGTTATGTACAGTGTTTAACGCAAGGATTTCCGTATATGAAAAACTTTTTAGTCGGGACATTGGCATATAGTGGGTTAATGTTTGGTGCATTTGAATTGTTGCAAGTACGATTTCCAAAATTAGCTTAGTTTCGATGTATGATGTTCGATGTTTGGTCTTCTTCCGAAAATCGAATACCGAACATCAAACACCGAATATCAAACATCGAGCAACGAAAATCGAACATCGAGACCAAACATCGGACAACGAATAACAAAAATCCAAAAACAATATGAAAGCCGTTTCTTTCCTTCCTGCCGCCACGCAAATGATTTACGACATGGGTTTGCAAGACCTTTTGTATGGCGTAACTTTTGAATGTCCCGAGAAATCACGGGCTGATAAACAGATTTTGGTTCGTTGCGTATTGGAAGGAAAAGATTATTCGAGTGAAGAAATTGACCGTATTTTTTCCGCTTCAAAAGCCCAAGGGAAAAGCCTTTATTACGTAGAAGAAGATAAATTGCAAGCCATCGCTCCCGATATTGTCATCACGCAAGACGTTTGTGAAGTTTGCCAAATTGACACCAAATGTACCCAAGCGGTCATTGATAATCTTGAAAAAACACCCATCATCATTACACTAACACCCCAAAGTTTGACTGATGTATTTCAGTCTGCCATCACAATTGCTTCGGCACTGGGTCGAGAAGAAGCCGCTTTTCATTATTTGGCGAAACTTCAACATCGTATTGATACCGCCATTGACGTACTCCGAGAATATCGGGCTTTGCCGAAGCGAGTGATGTTGATGGAATGGATTGAACCAATTTATAACTGTGGACACTGGATTCCGCATCAAATTGCGTATGCGGGTGGAACGGATATGTTGGGAAATCCTTCGGGAGATAGCATTGTGACTTCCTGGGAAAAAGTAGTAAAATATGACCCAGAAGTTTTAGTCATCGCTCCTTGCGGTTTTGAAACCAAAAGAAGTCTGGAAGAATTACACCTATTAACCTCAAAAAAAGGTTGGCAGAATCTGCAAGCGGTTCAAAATAAATTGGTTTATATCCTTGATTATGATTTGTTTACCCAACCAAGTGCTTCGACCTTAGTAAATGGTATCGAAATTTTGGCGGCATTATTTCACCCTACACTCTTTAAAATTCCCGAGTCGCTGAAGCATAAAGTTTATGCTATTTTCGATGAGATTTCGGTTGAATGATAACGCATCACTCAATTAAATTTTCCTCTAACTTGTTGGTTAGTCTGTTGCGTAAGTGTCAGACCAAATTTTATTTCCAATAAATATTATTTCTGTTATCTCTACTCAAATGCAAAAAAGAGCCTTAATGAATTGGTCGGGAGGAAAAGATTCAGCCCTCTCGCTATATCATATTCTGAAAAATAAAGAATACGAAGTTGAATATTTATTGACTTCCTTGAATGATTCCTTCAAGCGAGTTTCGATGCACGGTGTTCGGGAAGAATTGCTCGACCAACAAGCCGAAAATATCGGTATTAATTTGATAAAATTACGTTTGGCAGAAACTGTTTCGATGGAAGAATACCAAGCGAAAATGGCAGAAACCATGCAGCCTTTGATTGATACAGGCATTGAATACTCCATTTTTGGCGATATTTTCTTGGAAGATTTGCGTAAACATCGGGAAGAACGATTAGCGGAAGTCGGCATGAAAGGAGTATTCCCCATCTGGAAACGTCCTTCTTTGGAATTATTGGATGAATTTTGGAATTTAGGTTTTAAAACAATTGTCGTTGCCATCAACGGAAATCATTTGGATAAATCATTTTGCGGCAGAATTCTCGACCGTGATTTTGTCAAAGATTTACCCAAAACCGTTGACCCTTGTGGAGAAAATGGCGAATTTCATACCTTCGTTTTTGAAACGCCTTATTTCAAAAATCCCATTAAATTTGACATTGGCGAAACGGTTGATAAAACCTACAATTTCAAAAATTCGGATGGAGACGATTTGACTTCCACCTACTTTTTCACAGATTTAATTCTTAAATAAATGGACTTAATTTGCTCGTGGTCGGGCAGAAAAGAGTCATTTTTTGCTTTGATACAAATGAATCAGCAAGCAATCATTTTATTGAATGCTCCGAATGAAATCGAGAAAATCAGCCACTCATACAATTTATATACAAGTATTTTGCACGCCCAAATCAAATATCAGATTATCCATATTTCACAAACTCAATTGACAGAATTTTAGGTAAGAAAAGAGTAATGAAAGAGGTTATAATTTCTTAAAGTTGATGAGTATAACAAAAAATTAAAAATCGCTAAAATTGTACTATTAGAATATTTTAATTTTATCCACTTTTAATACAAAGTAATAAAAAATGCCTATTGATGTATTTTGAACTATTAAAAGAACTTGCTATAACATTTTAATAAACCTTACAACATAAGAACATTTTGTATTTTTCCGTGTTATTTCTAAATAATGTAATTTTAAAATAACCTTAAAATAAAATACAATGTCATTAGTAGGGAAAAAATATCCTTCGTTTTCAGCAGGTGCTGTAATTGATGGAGAAGAAATTGTTGAAAACTTCAGTTTAGACCAATATCTTGGAAAGAAGCATGTTATATTTTTCTTTTATCCAAAAGATTTCACTTTTGTTTGTCCAACAGAAATCCATGCTTTTCAAGAGAAATTAGCAGAATTTGAGAAAAGAAATACGGTTGTAGTCGGTTGCTCAACTGATACTGAAGAAACACATTTGGCTTGGTTAAATATGCCAAAAGAACACGGTGGAATCCAAGGAGTTACGTTCCCAATCGTAGCGGATTCTTCCAAAACAATCTCGATGAATTTTGGTGTCTTAGGGGGTGAATATTCTTTCAATAACGAAACAAGAATGTGGTCGTTTAATGGCGCTCCAATCGCTTTCAGAGGCACTTTCTTGATTGACCAAGATGGAATTGTTCGTCATGAATCAATCAATGATTTTCCTTTGGGACGTAACATTGATGAATATTTGCGTTTATTAGATGCACAAATCCACGTTGAAAAATATGGTGAAGTTTGTCCAGCCAACTGGGAAGAAGGTGAAACAGCGATGGTAGCAACGACAGCCGGCGTTGCAAGTTATTTTTCACAAAACTAAAATGGTTGTGAGCTTTGAGATTAGATTCTTAGAGTTCACAACTCAAAGCAAAAAAAATCATGTTAATAGAATTAGAACAAGATAATTTACAAGAAATCATTGCTCAACACGAGTCGGTGATGGTGCAATACTCGGCCGTTTGGTGTGGTAATTGCCGTTTGATGAAGCCAAAATTTAAAAGAATGGCTAACGAAAATGAAGGAACAACTTTCATTATTGTGGATGCTGAAAAATTTCCAGAATCAAGAAAATTGGCCTCTGTAAACAATTTGCCTACGTTTGCTGGTTTTAAAGGTGGCGTTTTAGTGAATCAAGTACAGACAAATAAAGAAGATCAATTAAAATCCCTTTTCAATGAAATTACCCTTAATTAAACAAATTCAGCGTACTTGCACGGTTGAAGAAATTGAAACAGCAATTAAAGTGCTTGAAATGACCGCTGAAGCGCCATCGTTGAAATCGGAAGAAGAAGATGTAATTGGCGAGTTAATTTCCAATTATTGTGGGGCATTAGATGTTCATCTAATGGTGGCTGACGGAATGTTAGAAAAAGATGCTTTGAATGCTTTTATGAAGAAAGTATTAGGGTCTATTGATAGAGTTTAGCGACTATTTTTGTAATTTATGGTAATAACTCATCATGGAAAAACACGCTCCCGATTCTTGCCCGAGATGTGGCGAAATATTCGTTTGTAAGGTCAATAATATCTTACAATGCGATTGTATGAAGGCCGTTCTGACTAAAGCTGAAACGGAGTACATTGCCAATATTACCCAATGGGAATATGATGGTAATTGTCTGTGCAATAAGTGTTTAGAGGAGTTGAAGAAAGAGATTTCAAAGTAAATAATTGACTTTTGGATTGAATTTTGCCATTCCCTTATTTGTTGATATATTTGTAAAAACATACATCATTATGACAAACAAAGAAAAATACGAAATGTGGCGAAATATAGCTGCTTCGATGGTGGAAGAAAAGAAAGCATTTTTAGATAGCAATGTTCAAAAAATGTTTAATGATGACCAAACAGTAAAAACAAATGATGTCAAGTCTAGAAAACTTAAATCCTTACGATTACAAGCAAGTTACCTTACGATTACAAGCAAGTTAATGATAAAGATTATAGATTTTTAAACACTGACGAAGTCGAGTATCAAGTTTATTTTTCTGACGGTTCTGGATATTTTGAACATCATGCTTTTGCTAACTGTGTAGAAATTTTTGGTTTTAGACCTTTATCAGATTCGTATTCAAATTATGATAAAAGAGTTGCCGAAACAGTTGTTTGTATTTTAACAAAATATTTGGTCAAAAACGAGTTTATTATTACGTTTGTGTGTGATGAAAAAGACAAAAGGCAGGCAAACCGAAGTCGTTTATTTAATTTACGGTTTAATAAATACAATGACGATAGTTTTGAAAAGATTGATTTAGTTTTCGAAGAACATACTTACGTTTCCGCAATTATTGCTAATAATAATCCATTTTACATAGATTTTAAACACAACTTTCCTAATTTAGGAGAGGAATATAAATAAAAAAAGGAAGATTCCGTTCAATGAGAATCTTCCTTTTCTGTTAATTACTGATTCATATATGATTTATACTCTCACCTGCACAGGCGTTGTTTTCTCTTTTGTCGCATTTCTTATCGCCACTTGTTGAGCCAATAATTCTGCTGCATTTCTGAAAATTTCCGCTACCATTCCTTCCGACATTACCGCTGGGCGACCGGCATCTCCCGCTTCACGAATGCCTTGAACAATGGGAATTTCTCCTAATAATTCCGTTTCGTATTTGATGGCTAAATTTTTGCCGCCATCTTTTCCAAAGATATAATACTTATTATCAGGTAATTCTTCGGGCGTGAAATATGCCATATTTTCAATTACTCCTAAAACAGGCACGTTAATCTGTGGCTGTCTGAAAAACATCAAACCTTTCGTAGCATCTGAAAGGGCTACTTTTTGTGGCGTTGTTACGATAACCGCCCCCGTTACTGGCACTAATTGTACCAAAGAAAGGTGAATATCTGACGTTCCTGGCGGTAAATCAATCAATAAATAATCTAATTCTCCCCAGTGTGTATCGCTAAAAAATTGACGTAAAGCCTGCGTTGCCATGGGACCTCTCCACGGCACAGGATTATCTTGAGGAGCCAGAAAACCCATCGAAATCATCTTAATTCCGTACTGCATGATGGGCTGAATCATATTTTTGCCATCCATTTGGCTAACCATTGGTTGCATATCCTCCGCACCAAACATTACAGGAATGGAAGGTCCTGAAATATCCGCATCAATAATTCCAACCTTTGCCCCCGATTGTTTTAAAGCCATGGCTAAATTGGCAGTAACGGTAGATTTTCCAACACCACCTTTGCCCGAAGCGATGGCAATGATATTTTTAACGTTTGGAAGTAAAGTTCCACCCATTCGTGAAGACGTAACGTTGGAACTCATATTGACAACAACGCTCAAATCTGCATTTACAAGCGTATGAATAGCCTCGGTACATTCCTTACGAATTCTTTCCTTTAAAGGACAAGCGGGAGTCGTTAAAACAACGGTGAAACTAACGCCACCCTCGCTCAACTCAATGTCCTTGATCATGTTAAGCGTTATCATATCTTGTTTCAAGTCTGGCTCTTGAACAGTTGATAATGCTTTGATAATATCTTCTTTTGTTATTTTTAAATCACTCATGGTTTTTTCATTTGGCAATCGGCTTTTTGCATTCAGCAAAAGTCAATAATTTTTCTGGTGCAAAGATACGGCTGAAATTTGTTTGAGGATAGTAAAATAAAAAGACAAGGATAAATCTTTCTCTATTTTTTCCTAATTTCGCAGCGTTAATTAACCTAAAATAACACGATGAATAATCCTAATCCCACCCGTTGGGGCATTCTTGCTTGCGGGAAAATAGCCGAAAAATTTGCCGATGATTTAGTCGCTCACGTACCCGATGGGGTCGTATATGCGGTAGCTTCACGAGATTTGATGAAAGCGCAAATTTTTGGGCAGAAATATGAGGCAACCAAAATCTTTAACAGTTATCAAGAATTGGTGGATTGTCCAGAAGTAGATGTGATTTATATCGCTTCGCCTCATGCCCTTCACTACGAACATACTTTATTGTGCTTGGAAGCTGGGAAGGCCGTTTTGTGCGAAAAAGCCTTTGCCATTAATACAACCATGGTGCAGGAAATGATTGCGAAATCGAAGGAGAAAAATCTATTTTTGATGGAAGCTATCTGGACGAGATTTCACCCTGCCATTGCTCAAACCTTGGAAATTATTCAGTCAGGACAAATTGGTGATATTGTTCATATCGTGGCAGATTTCGGTTTCAAGGCAGTTTATGACGAAGAGGCACGACTTTTTAATCCATCACTGACGGGCGGAGCTTTGTACGATATTGGTATTTATCCTCTTTTTATCAGCAAATTAATCTTAGGAAATCCCAAAGAAATGAAAGCCGTTGCCACTTTTGCTCCTACGGGCGTTGATAGCAATACTTCTTTATCTTTAAGTTACGAAAATGGTGCAACGGCTTCACTTTTTTCAACTTTAAATGCCCAAACGGATACGACTTGCACGATTTACGGTTCGAAAGGAAAAATATTGCTGCACGGACGTTTCCACGAAACCAAAGGCTTAACTTTGGAAATTGGAGGACAAGAAACTCAAACTTTTGAGACGGAAAGATTGGGGCATGGCTATTCGTACGAAGCGCAAGAAGTACAACGTTGTTTGAAATTAGGCAAAATAGAAAGTGATAAATTACCTTTGCAATTTAGCTTAGAATTAATGGAATTGCTTTGTGAAATTCGTCAGCAAATTGGCTTAGTTTATCCGCAGGAGGTGTAAGTAA